>CAIRBI010000096.1 GCA_903876785.1 uncultured Gammaproteobacteria bacterium | reverse complement strand
TTTGCCAAAAGCGGCTTGGAACTGGTCTTCGGTCTGCTCCACGAAGGGCTTCAATGTGCGCGTGCCTCCAGTGGCGGCGGAGACCAGGTGGTCGATCACGCCAGCGGCACGGAAAACGGCGAGCAGACTCTCCTCATCGTGAGTGTCGGCCTTCATCACGACGACGCGATCGCCAGCGATGCGCCTCGCACTTTCCACATGCTCATCGGAGCGGCCTGCAGCCCACACGCGGGCGCCGAGATCGCTGGCGGCCAGTGCCGTTGCCAGACCGATTCCCGATGTGCCGCCGATCACCACGACATTTTTCCCTGCCAGTTTGTTCATGCTCATCTGTTCACTCCAGCCCCTGTTCAGTAAGGCCGAGGATGGTAGCATAATTTCTAGGGCTGGCGTTTTTCGGACGCCGGGCTTTACCATGAACGCCATAAATGGCATGGTAGACAGCATTGAAATTCACAGACCATTGCTGAAACAGCAGGAGAAAGATATGCATAAAGGTTTGCTTATGGTTGGGCTGTGTACAGCGTTGAGCGCCTGTGGCACATGGGTACAGGTAACATCTGCCGGGCGACTGGTCAGCGTCTCCACGCCAGCCGAAGTAGCGGGTTGCACCCGTCTCGGTTCCAGCACGGCCAACGCGATCAGCGAGATTGTCTTCGTCGAACGTGGCAGTACCAAACTGCAGACGGAACTCATCGATCTGGCCAGAAACGAGGCAGGCGACATGGGCGGCAACAGAATCGTTCCAGAAACACCGATTACCGACGGGCGTCAGACCTTTGGTGTTTATCGCTGCGGCTTATAGCACACGCCTTTAACAAGGGGGCGGCCAAAACCGTCCCTCGCTTCTTAGCTGCTGTGATTGCTCCAGCACGCTTTTATCCAACTCTCCTTCCCACTTGCCAACCACCATCGCCACGGAAAGGTCTCCCGTGACATTGACACTCGTCCGCACCATGTCCAACGGCCTGTCGAACGAAAATATGAAACCGACAATTATGGCCACAGGGAACGGCCAAACGGCGGCAAATGTGCGACAATGCGCGCCCAATTCAACCGGCTCGACTGCCAGCAACGACAGGCTACCCGTATGACGGACAACAAGGCGGCATGGATCAAAGGTGTGGTCGCCGACAACAAACACCTGACTTCCAATCATTTTTCTCTGCGCATCGACGCCCCTATTGCCCCGTTCCTGGCGGGCCAATACACCTCGCTAGGGCTGCCCTGTTCTGAAGGCGACCAACTCGCAGAGTTAGCACAGCCCTACTCCATTCTCAGCGCTCCGGGCGAGCAACCCATTGAGTTCTTCTTCCATACAACACCAGACGGCTCTCTTTCCAGCGATCTGCAAAAGCTGCAAAAGGGAGACAAGATTTGGATTCAGCAGCAACCGGAGGGCAGCTTTACGCTGAAGCAAGTTCCGTCGGCAAACCAGTTGTGGATGATCGGCACCGGCACCGGTGTGGCGCCGTTCCTCTCAATGCTGCGCACCCCCGAACCCTGGCAGCGCTTCGAGCACGTGATTCTCGTCTACGCCATGCGCAAGTGGCAGGATCTGGGATACGGCGAATTGATCGAGCAATTGCGTCGCGAACATCCGGAGCAATTCCACTTCATTCCCTTCGTCAGCCGCGAGAAGGTGGCAAACACCATCTATGGTCACATCCCCGCCTGCATCACCAATGGCACGCTGGAGAGAGTCGCAGGACACGCAATGTCGCCGCAGGATTCGCAGTTCATGCTGTGCGGCAACCCCGGCATGGTGCAGGACGCGACTGTGGCTCTGGAACAGAAGGGCTACAGCCGCCACAGTGCGCAAGCACGGGGACAGATCACGCTGGAAAGCTACTGGTAATAGTGCTCGAACTGAGAAATGAAAAGGGCCAGAACAGCTTGCTGCTCTGGCCCTTTTGTTTGCAGAGGAATCTTCAGGCCATCAGGCACCCGACAATTCCGACTACCTTACGCACCTGGCGTCCACTCCAGCGACAGCCAGAACTGACGGCCCCAAGGAGTGGAGAGACGTGTCTCTGCACCACCGATGATACCCAGACGCTGCGGACGCTTGTCGAACAGGTTGTTGATACCTGTGCTGACAGTGAACTCGCTGTCGAAGTACTGATCCAGCACGATGGCATAACGAGCATCAAAGATGTACTCGCCACGGATAGTGCTGGGGATATTCGCGGGAAGCGCGTTGTTGCCATCTTGCGGATAGAAATCCACCACTTGGTCATCGAACTTGATGGAGCTCCAGTAGTTCCCGGAAATCGACGCGCTCTGATTACCCATGAACCAGTTCACCCGCGCATTGGCCTTCATATCGGGCAACGGAGGCACAATGCCCGTTCTGCCGTTCTGCTTGCCAAGTGCCTCGGTGCGGACGCCATCCAAGCCCATGTAATCATAGGTGTCATAGATGGTGGTCTGCACGGTGGTCGTGAAGCTGCCCCAGTTAGCTGTCTCCATCTGGTACTGCGCCTTGACGTCGAAGAGATCGATCCACACAGAGCTGATGTTGGCAGCCTGTGCGAACAACCTTTCTACAGAACCGTTTGCATAGCGACGGATCTTGTTACCGGGCTGGGCGGCCTGAATGGCCAGCCATGCATCGGCCGCATTGCGGGTGGCTGAGCCTGGCACTGAGCTGTAAGCGGACTTGGCGATGCCGGATTCAGCCAGGAAGCGACTGAACTCGAATCCCACTGTGTCCTGCTGGCTCAGAGTGCGGATACGGTCGACGTATTCGATCTGCTGATAGTCTACAGACAAATTCAAGCCTTCCAGGAAGTTGCCCGTCGGCTCCCACGTCAAGCCAAGGTTCTTGATGGTGGACGTTTCCGGCTCAAGGTTCGGGTTGCCCGACTGACACCAGACACCGCCGATCAGCGGGGTGTTGGTGAATTCGTCGATACCACTGAACATGTCGGCACAGCGGTCATCCGCCACGAAGGGGCGCGCCTGCACAGGTGACGGCGCCAGGAAGCTTTCGCCCCACGATGCACGTACAGCCAACTCAGGCAATGCTTCCCAGCGCAGAGACACCTTGGGAGTAGTTGCTTCCAGACCGAAGTCCTTGAACTGCTCATGACGCACGGCGAACTGGGCGTCCAACCCTTCGATGATGGGCACTTCCAGTTCAGCGAACACGGAGCGGGTTTCCGACATGTAGACGGCATCTTTCAGACGCGCGCCCAGCACTTGGCTGTTGGCGTAGTCTTCACCCAGAATATCGTACGGGTCTTCGTAGACTTCGTTCACCAGATCACGCCACTGATAGCCGAAGGCCATCTGCGCCGCACCGGCTGGCAGGTCCATTACTTCCCCTGTCAGTACAGTCTCGAACACGTCCAGGAAGTCACGAGCGCCAAGACGGTTGGGATTGGAGAGCATCAGCCAGTCGATCATTTCCTGGGGATTGTCAGTCTTGCCTTTCACGTAGCGAGAGGACAGCGGCGACTGCGACCCGAAGGGGTTGAACCACTGCTTGCCGCTGGGGCCACCCATGCCGGACATCGCCAGTTGCAGACGGCTGGAACTGACCACCACTTCGTCATTGGTGCGCTTGGCTTCCTGCGCCGCATAGTAGGTATAGCCGGTCCAGGTGCCACTGATGTCGTACTCTGCACTGAACTTCATGCGATTGAGGGCATAGTCGCCATCCACTTTCTTGGAGGTATCTGTGTAATAGGAAGAGGGGATGTTGCCACCGGTGTTGCCGTAGACGCGCCAGTTCCAGGGAGTCAGGTCCTTCCCGTAGATGTTCGCCGGATGGTTAGCCGGAATCTTCATGACAGCACGGTCGTTACCGCCGTTGGGTGAGGTGCCGGTAGTGCGCTCGTGGTTGTAGCGATAATGATTGTTCAGTGTCACATTCAGGCGCAGCCAGTCGGTGGCCTCGTAGCTGACTGTGTTGTACAGGTTGTAGTTCACCTCGTGGCGTGAGTAGGCGTGCTGGATACTGTACTCATAGGTACAGGCGCCGTTGAAGATCGTCCCGGACGGGTTGGTATCCTTGCCCTGCCCGTGCGTTGGGAACCCCGTGTTGAACGTGCCGCAATCCGGGTCCAGCAATACTGCTCCAACATTGGTGCCACCATGGGGTTTCAACAGCTGCACACCGGGCAGAGCGCCCTTCAGTTCTTTGAACGATCCGATCGGACCGGCGTTGGAAGCGTTGTTAGAGTGTTGCCACTCGCGGGGACGCTCATACATCATCAGCGGCGTCTGCTTCTGGGCTTCGAAAGCGCCGACATAGTTGATGCCATTGTTGAATGATTTGCCCCACATGAAGGAGCCAGTCATGTTCTCCATCGCGCCGTCTTCGGTGCGCTGGTAATAGCTGCGGGCACGGAAGCCTTCGAATTCCTTGATCGGGATGATGTTGACCACACCGGCCACGGCGTCGGAGCCGTACAGTGCAGAACCACCATCCAGAACCATTTCCATACGTTCGATGGCGATCTCTGGCAAGCTTGCCGACATCAGGGGGCTAAGGGTGCGGGCGCCATCGATCAGAGTGAGCGTGGAGTTCTCGCCAAGACCGCGCAGGTTGAAGCTGCTGTTGCCGGTCTGCGCGCCGTCAGCGGAGCCCAGCACGATGTTCACCACGTTGGTATTCTGTGTGTAGCTCAGATCCCGGATATAAGCGCCCATGCTGGGGGCACCGGATTCGAACAGGTCCGTCTGGGAAACGGTGTCGACCGGGGAGTTCTGCGCGAACGCACTGTTGCGGATGTAGGAACCCGTGACCACCACCTCTTCTACCGTGGGGTCAGCCGCAGGTTGTTGAGCCTGAACGATCATGGGGAGTGCAAGCGAGGTGGCAATGCAGGTGTGGATTAGATAGCGCAGCTTCCCGCGCCGGGAGATGTGTTGCATATAGAGCTCCATGTGTCAGCCATGCTCGTGAGCATAAAGGCCATTATTTTTTTGGTTATCAAGCACTTAAAAGCTTAAAACATGCGTACAGACATCACGGGAGGTACTGCAGCCGGAGATGCAATGGGTCGGGCACAGACCTCAAGTACTACGATGAACTGAAACTGCCGCACGACGGAACATAACAGCTCGCCAAGGGCAGAGCAAAAGATTTCCACTGGCGATTGCGCAATTCATCAACTCTCTCAATTGCTCGCTGTCAGGAGCTGTTTGTCCTGCAATATACTCTCTGCATCCCGGGTCTCTGCATCCGGGGTCTCTGCATCCCGGGTCTCTGCTGCTCATAAAAGGGCTAATCCCGATCCTTTGATAGCGTCTGCCTCGCAAGGAAATCTCCATGAAAACATTCACACTCGGCGCGCTGGCGCTGGCAGGGCTGGCTCTCGCCGCCTATGAGTACAACGCAGTCCGCGACCTGCGCGAGCAACTCCAGCACAGCGATGTCCAGCTCGGTGCTCTGCGCGTGCAACTGCAGGAGCAGAGCGCCGCCAATGCGCAATTGCAGAGCACCTTCGAAGGTCAGATCTTCTCGCTGCAGCAAAACCTGCAAAGCTCCTCCCAGCAACTCAGCAACCTCTCAGAATCTCTTAAGGAAGCGCGTGAGATGCTGAGTGCCAGTAGCGCTGGCCAGCCGCCCGCAACTGGAACAAAACCCTGACCCTGCGGCGAACCTGTACAGTGGTAGACTTCCTTGTGGAATTCTTTACATTAGCCCCCAACTTTGCAGCGCAACCAATGCCCTTGCCGCCAAATTTCTGGAGAAACGTTATGCATGAGACCCTGCCAATCAGTTATCGCGGGCGGGCCCGCTCCCACATGGGGCTCAGGGGGGCTGGTGTTGTTGCGGCTTTGCTGCTGACGCTGGGGCTGAGCGCTTGCGGGCCGCAGGGTAGTACGGCGCCTGCGGACGAGGCTGACGACGTTATCGCGAGCGGGCTCGCTCCCACAGGGTATCGGCAGATCAATACGCCGAACCCGGCCGACGCGCTCGACACGCATATCTTCGAACTCGACAACGGACTGCAGGTCTACCTCACCGAGAACCATGAGGAGCCCCGCTTCTACGCCGAGATCGCCGTGAAGGCGGGCAGCAAACACGACCCTGCCGACGCCACCGGCCTGGCGCACTATCTCGAACACCTGTTGTTCAAGGGCAACCAGTCGATCGGCACGCTCGACTACGCTGCCGAGAAGCCCTATCTGGATCAGATCACCGCGCTCTACGAACGCCATTTCAATGAGACCGACCCGGCCGCCCGCGCTGCCATCTATGCCGAGATCAATCAGGTCTCCCAGCAGGCCGCGCAGTACGCCATTCCCAACGAGATGGACAAGCTCTACAACGGCATGGGTGCCTCCGGCCTGAACGCGCACACCTGGCATGAAGAAACCGTCTACAAGGTCGGCCTGCCTTCCAATCGTCTGCAGCAGTGGGCCGCCATCGAATCCAGCCGCTTCATCGACCCGGTGTTCCGCCTCTTCCACACCGAGCTGGAAACCGTCTACGAAGAAAAGAACCAGAGCGACGACAACCGTGACCGCGTCTCTTATTACGCCCTCGGCGAACTGCTCTACAAGAAGCATCCCTATGGCCAGCAAAGCACTATCGGCGATGCCGAACACCTGAAGAATCCGTCGCTGGTGTACATTCAGAATTACTTCGACACCTACTATGTGCCAAACAACATGGCCATCTTCATCAGCGGCGACATCAATATCGATGAGACCATCGCCGTCATCAGCGAGCGCTTCGGCCAGTGGGAACGAAAGGATGTGCCGGAAGTAGGCCCGTGGGTGGAAGACCCGATTCAGGGCGTCGAGCGCGTGACGGTAAGCTACCGTGGCGAAGAGGAAGTGCAGATCGCCTTCCGCACCGTCAACAATACGCATGCAGATAAAGAAGCGCTCATGCTCGTAGACATGATTCTGGACAACCGCACAGCAGGCCTGATCAACCTCAACCTGAATCAGGCGCAGGCTGTGCAGGCCGCGGGCTCGTCTCCGGAATTCCTCAACGATTACGGTTCGCAGCGCCTGTGGGGTGTTCCCAAACAGGGTCAGACCCTCGCCGAGGTAGAGCAATTGCTGCTGGACCAGATCGAGCACATCAAGAAAGGCGAGTTCGAAGACTGGATCATTCCGGCCATCGTCAACGACTTCAAGAAGAGCCAGAAAGGTGCGCTGGAATCGAACACGGCGCGCGTGTCCACCATGCGCAGCGCCTTCCAGGCCGGCGACGACTGGGATCATTCCGTGGGCGAGATCGCCCGTCTGGAGCAGGTCACCAAGCAGGACATCATCGACGTGGCCAATCGCTATTTCAGCGCCAACTACGTCGCCGTGCACCGCATCGACGAACAGCACGACATTCCGCTGGTCGAGAAGCCCCAGATCGACCCGGTGGCCATCGATCCGAGCCGCCAGTCACAGTTCGCCGCGAACATCATGGCGATGCCCTACGAAGAGATCGAGCCCACTTACGTCGACCCGAACGAGGACTATCAGATCGTCGACTTCGCGCCGGGCGTGCAGCTGTATTACTCGCCCAATCCGCTCAATGACCTGTTCTCTTTCTCTATAAACGTCGAAGTCGGCACCGAGGAGAACGACCGTCTCGGACTCGCCACCGCCCTGCTGGAGAAATCCGGTGCTGGCACGCGCTCGGCTACCGATCTGCAGAAGGAGTGGTATCGCCTGGGCAGCGAGTTTGGTGTTGGCGCCGGTGCCAACGAATCCTCGATCGGTATCTCCGGTCTGGACGAGCAATTCGAACCGAGCCTCGAGCTGATGCTGTCGCTGGTGCGCAACCCGACTTCCGATGAAGGCACTCTGGAAGAGCTCAAGGCCATCATCCTCAAGTCCCGTGAAGACCAGAAGCAGGACCCGGCCGCCATCAGCCAGGCGCTGTATCTCTACAACCGCTATGGCGACGAATCGCCGATGCTGCAGTCGCTGACCAGCGCGCAGATTCAGGCAGCCACAATTGCCGAGCTGCAGACCCTGATCGGCGATCTGTTGCACTACAAACACACGCTCACCTACACCGGCTCACTGCCGCTGGATACGTTGCTGGCCAGCCTGCGCGAGCACTATGTGGTCCCGACCGAGCTCAAAGACACTCCGCCCTACCGGTTCCGCACCACCCGCGTGGTGAACGAGAACGAGGTCTACGTGGTAGATCAGGAAACCGCCCAGGCCCAGGTGCGCATCGAGTTCCCCGACGGCACCTATGACGAGCAACTGGTCGTTCCGTCGTCGTTGTACAACACCTATTTCGGCACCAGCATGTCTAGCGTGGTGTTCCAGGAACTGCGTGAGGCACGCGCCCTGGCCTACTCCGCCCAGGCACAGTACTCGCAGGGTGGACGTCTGGATGCAGAGAACGTCGCCGTCGGCGCCATCGGCTCGCAGAATGACAAGACAGTGGAGGCCCTCGCCGCCTTCCTCGATCTGTTCGAGAACATGCCGGTTTCGGCCGAGCGCTTCAACGAGGCGAAGAGTTCACTGGAAAACCGCTACCGCACCTCCACCGTCGGTTTCCGTCAGGTGATCGGCACCGTGCGTTCGTGGGAACGTCTGGGCCTGCAGGGCAGTGATCCGCGTGCAGTGCGCTTCGCGCAACTGCAGTCTGCAGAGCTGGACGACATGCTGAACTTCCAGCGCCAGAACATCGC
>CAIRBI010000095.1 GCA_903876785.1 uncultured Gammaproteobacteria bacterium | reverse complement strand
GGCCCGCTCCCACAGTGTCAGATCGGTGGTTGATGCAAGACATTGTGGGTCAGTGTCAGGTCAGTGGTTGATGCAAGACATTGTGGGTCAGTGTCAGGTCAGTGGTTGATGCAAGGCATTGTGGTGCATTTCAGGTCAGTGCTTGATGTCGAGCAGGGTCTCGGCCGGAGTAATGCGGTCACCCTTCTTGACGAACACGCCGACCACGACGCCGCTGACGGCAGCCTTGATCTCGGTCTCCATCTTCATTGCCTCGATCACCAGCACGGGGTCGCCTGCGCTCACACTCTGTCCTTCGGTGACCAGCACCTCGACCACATTGCCTGGCATCGCTGCGGTGACGTGGCCTGGTCCCGTCGCACGCATGCGGCGTCCCGGGCGGGTTTCGGCGGGAGCTGAACCACCGGCCATCTCCAGCGTAATTTCCTCGGGCTCGCCATCCACTGTCATGTAGAAGCGACGCTCGCTCTCACCGGCGGGGCTGACGCCCGTCACCTGAATGTCGAAGGTCTCGCCATGAATGGTGACCTTGAACTCGTGAGCAATGCTGCCGACGACTGCGCCATTTGACGGCGGAATCAGAGCCTCGGGCTTGAGCGTGCCCTTGTTGCGATGCTGCAGGTACTGCATGCCGACGTCCGGGAACATGGCATAGGTCAGCACGTCTTCTTCGCTGCGGGCTTCGGCGCCAATCTTCTCGCGCAATGAATCCAGTTCGGGAGCAAGCAGGTCTGCCGGACGGCACTCCACCACCTCTTCATTGCCAATGGCACGCACGCGCAACTCGGCATCGACAGGCGCCGGTGCTGCACCGTAGAGCCCCTGCAGGTAGCGCTTCACTTCGTTGGTGATGGTCTCGTAACGGGAGCCACCGAGCACGTTCAGCACGGCCTGCGTGCCGACAATCTGCGAGCTTGGTGTCACCAGCGGTGGGTAACCCAGATCCTTGCGCACGCGCGGGATCTCGGCAAACACTTCCTGAATGCGGTCCAGCGCGCCCTGCTCTTTGAGCTGGTTGGCCAGATTCGACATCATGCCACCTGGCACCTGACTGAGCAGCACCTGGGTATCGACACCGTTGTATTCGCTCTCGAACTGATGGTACTTGCGGCGCACATCGCGGAAATGCGCGGCGATGCGCTCCAGCAGCACGGCGTCCAGCCCGGTCTCGTAACCGGCAGCTTCCAGCACGGCTTTCATCGTCTCTGTTGGCGGATGGCTGGTGCCGCCCGCAAATGCGGAGATGGCGTGTCGATGTGATCGATCCCCGCCTCGACTGCCTTGAGCTGGCACATGGAGGCCATGCCGGAGGTGTAGTGAGAATGCAGGAACAGGGGCAGCTTGATTTCTTTCTTGAGGCTGCTGACCAGCTCGAAAGTCACCTCAGGCGTCAGCAGGCCGGCCATGTCCTTGATGGCGATGCTGTGGCAGCCCATGTCGGCCATCTGGCGCGCCTGCTTCACGAAGTCTTTGACGCTGTGCACGGGACTTTCGGTGTAGCAGATGGTGCCCTGGGCATGTTTGCCGGCGGCGATGGTCGCGGCCACGGCGGTCTTGATGTTGCGCACGTCATTGAGGGCGTCGAAAATTCGGAACACGTCGATACCGTTCTCGGCACACTTGTGCACGAAGGCTTCCACGACGTCATCCGGATAATGCCGGTAACCAAGCAGATTCTGACCGCGCAGCAGCATCTGCAGGCGAGAGTTGGGCAGTGCGCGACGCAGAGTGCGCAAACGCTCCCACGGGTCTTCCTTCAGGAAACGTACGCAGGCATCGAAGGTTGCGCCGCCCCAGACTTCCAGAGACCAGTACCCAGCCTGATCCAGCGCCTCGCACACCGGCAGCATGTCATCCAGCCGCATACGCGTTGCGATCAGTGATTGATTGCCGTCACGAAGGACAACATCGGTAATGTGAATTTTCCTGCTCATGCAAGAGGTCTCCTGACTTGCGTGTTTCATGTGTCCTGTGGGAGCGGGCCTGCCCGCGATGATCAGTGCGAGATATATCGCGGGCGGGCCCGCTCCCACATGGCGGTGCTTACATGCCCGATTGCGCGGCTATCGCAGCGGCAATCGCGGCGGCCAGAAATTCCGGTCGGCGTTTGGTGGAATACTGAGTCAGCTCCGGGTGCGCCTCGACGAACCCGGTGTTGAAATTCCCGGATCGAAATTCGGGGTGCTTCAGTATTTCCTTGTAGTATTCACGGGTCGTGTGAATACCGTAAATCTGCATGTCTTCCAGCGCCCGCAAAGAGCGATCCAACAACTCTTCCCAATTGCGTGCCCAGACTACCAGCTTGGCACACATGGAATCGTAATGCGGCGGAATGGTGTAGCCGGTGTAGATGGCTGCATCGGTGCGCACGCCAGGGCCGCCCGGTGAATAGTAGCGACTGATGCGACCGAAGCTGGGCAGGAAACCATTCTTCGGATCTTCGGCGTTGATGCGGAATTGTGCGGAGAAGCCCGTGTAGGTGATGGTCTCCTGCTGCACCGAGAGCGGCAGACCGGAAGCGATGCGGATCTGCTCACGAACGATGTCGATGCCGGTGATTTCTTCGGTGATGGTGTGTTCCACCTGCACGCGCGTATTCATTTCCATGAAGTAGAAACTGCCATCGCTGTCGAGCAGAAACTCCACAGTCCCGGCATTTTCGTAGCCCACTTCGCGGGCGACTTTCACGGCCAGCTCACCGATATAGTGGCGCTGCTCGTCATTGAGCTGCGGCGAAGGGGCCAGCTCGATCAATTTCTGGTTGCGACGCTGAATGGAACAATCGCGCTCGAAAAGGTGCACGGTATTACCGAAAGAGTCCGCCAGTATCTGTACTTCGATGTGGCGCGGATTGACGATGCACTTCTCCAGGAAGACGTCGGCGCGGCCGAAGGCTTTGGTGGCCTCGGAGATCACGCGCTGATAATTCTGCTGCAGGTCCTTCGGGTCGTTGCAGCGCCGGATACCGCGCCCACCACCACCGGAGGTTGCCTTGAGCATCACCGGATAACCGAATTTTTCCGCCATCGCCAGCGCATCATTGACGTCCGTCAGATTGCCATCGGTGCCCGGTGTCACCGGAACACCCGCGCGTTCGGCGGAGCGGCGCGCCTCGGTCTTGTCACCCATCGATTGAATGACGCTGGCGGATGGCCCGATGAATTTGACACCTCGACTTGCGCAGATTTCGGCAAGCTCTGGATTTTCCGACAGGAATCCGTAACCCGGATGCAGCCCGTCACAGCCGGTTTCGACCGCGAGATTCACCAGCTGGTGCGGATTCAGATAGCCCTGCAGCGGATCGGGTCCGACGGAATAGGCCTCGTCTGCCTTCTTCACATGCAGTGCATAGCGATCCGCTTCCGCGTAGATAGCAACGGAGCGCACGCCGAGTTCTCGGCAGGCGCGGGCAATCCGTACGGCGATCTCGCCACGGTTGGCAATGAGGACTTTTTTCAACACTGGATTT
>CAIRBI010000094.1 GCA_903876785.1 uncultured Gammaproteobacteria bacterium | reverse complement strand
GTCTGGGGGAACCCCGGCGGCGACACAGGAATTGTTGCGCAACAATGTGGCCCTTCTGGAAACCATTTTGAGTGCCTCCGTGGAACTCAAGTCCGAGAATTCCGCAGCAACGACTGCACAACTGACAGCGCAGCTTCAGACAGCCTTTGCAGGTGTCGACATCACTGCCGATCAAGTCAGTGACATTCTTGAGAGTTTGAGCTCGAGCGTCATCAATCTCAATAACTTCGGCGCTGGCACCAACAGCCCGCTTGGCGCCTTAAGTGCGATCTTTGGAGCTGGGTCTGGAAATCGAGCATCAGAAGCGATTACCGGTGGCCTCCAAACTTTCTTCGCAACCGAAACGGTTGGGGTGTCTGTTGATCCTGTGACTGGCGCGGTGCGCATTGTTGACACAAGCGGCACCTACTCAGCCAGCATCACGGGGGTCAAAGTGGTCTCCAACCTGGTCCCGCCAGGCGTCACTGCGTTGCCGGATGGTCGCTTTATCGCTGTCAACAACGGTTATGCGATCGAGTTGTCTGGCACTGCATCCAACCTCCTCGGCTTCGTGGCCGCCGCGAGTAATGCAACACAAGGTGTCAGTTTCCGCGACAATGGCAGCTTCTCACTGAACCTCGGCGCTAATGAGCGTTTCTCCGGCGTGTTCGGATACGACAACCTGGCAGCCTTCAGCAGCACGTGCGGCGCAATAACCTTCCAGCAGCCTGCCGGTGCATTGAATGCTCCGGGCTACAGTTTCCTGGCGAAGTGTGCCAACGGTGCAACTCAGCGCATTGTGCCCTTCGTGGATGCTTCTGCTTTCTATGATGTGCTCAGGGCGGCAAAACTGACGGTGACAACGGATCGCAACTCCGGGGTAATCACAATTGCCACAGCAGGCAGGTTCAAGCCGAGCTTCTTTGTGTCGCCTCTGAAAACGGCCGATCAAGCCTATTTCGATGCCAACAAAAACGCCAGCGGCATTGCCTTCCGTTCCAAAGACGTGAACCGCGACGGCAAGGCTGACTTCGAAGTAATGACGACGACAGGCGTACAGGTTCTGTACGGGATTTAAACCGCCGCCGTCACTTTTAATGAACAGATTTAGAGAAAGCATCACTAACCAGTGACATGGAAGAAGACGCCTGAAGTGCAGTAAATTCAGGTCAACTTGGTGTCGAGAGCAGGACTATGAGCTTTATAAATCTTCTGAGTGCGTTCATTATCACGTCGATCTCGCTGTTCGCCCTTAAACCGGTGGCCAGCAGGGTCGGGCTCATTGACATGCCGGGTGGCAGAAAGCAGCACAAAGCCCCTACTCCGCTTGTCGGCGGCCTGGGCATCTACGTCGGCACGCTCAGCATGAGCCTGTTCACGCCTGTAGTGCTGCTGCACTACAGCGCGATGTTAGCTATCTCTGCGCTGGTTCTGTTTGTCGGTATGTTCGACGATGCCCGAGAGTTGCGCGTGTCTGTACGAATGGGCGCTCATGGCTTTGCGGGGTGGCTGATGGCGGCGGTGGCTGGGAATCAGCTCCTTTCGCTGGGCAACATCCTGTCTTTCGGACCCGTGGAACTTGGCATCCTCGCGATTCCCGTCACCATGTTTGCTACCGTTGGCGTCATTAATGCCATCAACATGACCGATGGCATTGATGGGCTCTCCGGCGGTCTTGTTGTCGTGGCTCTCTTCTTCATGTGCGTGGTGGCATTCGACTCCGGTCACGTCGCCTTGCTGCAATTCACGACACTGCTGATCTGCTCGTTGCTGGCCTTCCTGATGTTGAATTTCCGCCTCCCGTGGAAGCAGTGCGCGCTGGTTTATCTGGGCGATGCGGGCAGCACCATGCTCGGCTTCATGCTGACATGGCTGATAATCGAAGCCACTCAGGGTGCCGATGCCATGATGTCGCCCGTTTATGCACTGTGGTTCCTCGCGATTCCATTGATCGACACCGTCAGCCTGCTGATCAAACGTCCGCTGCGCGGGCAGTCCCCCTTCTCTGCCGGCACAGATCACCTGCATCACCGACTGCTGGACGCTGGCTTTAGCCGCAAGCAGACCGTGCTCGGGCTCTACATTGCCGGGGCATTCCTGGGGTCAATTGGCCTGATGGGCTATCTCTTCCAGGCTAGCGAAGTCTTAATGTTCGCACTCTTCATGGTCGTCTTCACTGCCCATATGGTGTGGGGGCCAATCCACCGCAGATTGAGCCCACACCCAGACGCAACCAGCCCGCACTAACCTCTTGTCCCGCTGTTTTTCTTTTGTACATGTGGGAGCGGG
>CAIRBI010000093.1 GCA_903876785.1 uncultured Gammaproteobacteria bacterium | reverse complement strand
GCCATCGCCGTGCGTCCATCCAGACTCATCGCTATCTTGCAGCGCACATAGGGCAGCCCCTCGGTCATGCGCTTGATGAAACCTCTGTTGAGTGCTCGGCACTCTTCCTCCAATAGCGGGCCGCTGACACGAATACCTGCGTCGCGCAGCGCCTGAATCCCCTTGCCTGCCACGACGGGGTTCGGATCAAGCATGCCGTACACCACCTCCGCAACACCGGCGGCGATCAGTGCCTCCGTGCAGGGCGGGGTCTTGCCATGATGGCAGCAGGGTTCGAGAGAGACGTAAGCGATGGCACCGCGGGCTGCCTCCCCGGCGTCCAGCAGCGCGTTGACTTCGGCATGGGGATGGCCTGGTTTCGCGTGCCAGCCGGTGCCGACAATCTGACCATCCTTGACGATGACACAGCCCACGCGCGGGTTGGGCGTCGTCGAATAGACGTTGGTCGCCGCCGTTATGGCCACGTTCATGAAGTAAGCGGTAGTGCTGTTCATCACAGGGTCCGGATGCTCAATTATCGTTGGCCAGACGGTCGATTTCGGCGCGGAACTCATTCAAATCCTTGAAGCTGCGGTAGACCGAGGCGAAACGCACGAAAGCAACCTCGTCGAGCTGACGCAGCTCCTGCATCACCTGCTCTCCTACCATGCGGGACGGCACTTCGCGCTCACCCGTGGCGCGCAGGTAATTCTTGATGCGGTTGATGGCCTCATCGACCTTCTCGATGCTGACAGGGCGTTTCTCCAGCGCCTTGAGCAGCCCGGAATGCAGCTTGCTCTCGTCGAAAGGCTCGCGGTTCCCGTTCGACTTCACGATGCGCGGCATCACCAGTTCGGCGCCCTCGAAGGTCGTAAAGCGCTCGGCGCAGGTAATGCACTCACGGCGGCGCCTGACCTGGTGGCCTTCGGACACCAGGCGGGAATCGATCACCTTGGTGTCCACCGCGTTACAAAAGGGACAATGCATAACCGAATCTGCCTGATGTCGTCGATACAGCCCCGGAGGATCCGGATCCTGGAATCAACCGTAGACTGGGAAGCGCGCGCACAGTGCCAGCACTTTGTTTTTCACCTGCTCGATCACGGCTTCGTTCTCGATGTTGTCGAGAATGTCGCAGATCCAGTCGGTGAGCTGCATCACTTCCGCTTCCTTGAAACCGCGACGTGTGACGGCCGGGGAGCCGATGCGCAGACCGCTGGTGACAAACGGAGGGCGCGGGTCGTTTGGCACGGCATTCTTGTTGACGGTGATGTTGGCGCGGCCCAGGGCAGCGTCTGCATCCTTGCCGGTAATCCCTTGTTTAACCAGACTCAGCAGGAACAGGTGGTCATCTGTGCCGTTGGAGACGATGTCATAGCCACGCTTCATGAAGCCTGCCGCCATCGCCTGAGCATTTTTCACGACCTGCTGCTGATAGACCTTGAACTCGGGGCTCATGGCTTCCTTGAAGCAGACCGCCTTGGCGGCGATCACGTGCATCAGCGGACCGCCCTGGCTCTCGGGGAATACGGCGAAATTCAGTTTCTTTTCCAGCTCAGGGTTGGCTTTGGCCAGAATTATGCCGCCGCGCGGGCCTCCCAGCGTTTTGTGAGTGGTAGACGTGGTGACGTCGGCAATCTGCACAGGGCTTGGGTAAACGCCTGCTGCGACGAGACCGGCGACGTGAGCCATATCGACCAAGAACCAGGCACCCACCATGTCGGCGATCTTGCGGAAACGCTGCCAGTCCACGACGCGGGAGTAGGCTGAGAAGCCGGCTACAATCATCTTCGGCTTGTGTTCGAGGGCGAGGCGCTCGACCTGATCGTAGTCGATCTCACCGGTCGCACTATTCAGTCCGTACTGAACCGCGTTGTAGATGCGGCCTGAGAAGCTGACGCTGGCGCCGTGCGTCAGGTGGCCACCGTCCGCGAGACTCATGCCCAGCACGGTTTCGCCCGGCTTGAGCAGCGCCATGTAGACTGCGGCATTGGCCTGGGAGCCGGAGTGTGGCTGAACGTTTGCATAGTCGGCACCGAACAGTTGTTTGGCGCGTTCAATCGCCAGCGTTTCCACGACATCAACGTGTTCACAACCACCATAGTAGCGCTTGCCCGGATAGCCTTCCGCATACTTGTTGGTCAGCACACTGCCTTGTGCTTCCATCACGCGCGGGCTGGTGTAATTCTCCGAAGCAATCAACTCAATATGGTGTTCCTGACGCTGGGCTTCCGCGTTGATGGCGGCGCTCAGCTCCGGATCAAATTCCGCAATTGTCATTTCACTACTAAACATGCAATTCCCCATGGCAGGCCTAAGATTCAGTGGAGCGGCATTTTAACCCAAGGCTCCTGCGTGAGCACCCACAATGTGCTGCGCATTAAGTCTTTTGTCTGGATTTGTTCTCAACGACCCAATGAACAACCTGTATGTAACGCTTTGCCTGTGAAACACCGCAGACCAAATCTTATTGTGGGAGCGTGCCTGCACGCGATCTCTTGCACTCCGCATCCCGAGCAGGGCCGGCGATAGGGATGGTCAGGACACGCCCACGAGTACGTCCCTGTAGGGCTCGATCGCCGCTATCCGACCGCCATGGATGGCGGGAGTGCAGAAAATGCAGGAGCATTTTTCTGCCATGGCGCTCAACGGTCCTGCCCATCCCTATCCACGGCCCCGCTCTGACCTAAATGCCATCTCCTAGCGGGTCACATCTCTCGCGGGTCTATCTCTCGCGGGTCAGACCCACGCAACATATTGAATTAATAAAAATAGGGCGCTTGGAAGAGCTTCTTTAGAGCATTAAGAAGCATTTATTACCACAAAAAATCGACATTTGATTAGCTTTAGAACTGCTAACTTGAGGACGTATTTGCTGGCTTTAAGCACGTTTTAGCCTGTCAATCCGTGCTTATTAATCGCATTATCAGTAGGTTATACAGGTTCGACCCGCGCTATCCCACTTCAGGTAGAGCGTCGGTGTGGGGGAAGGCCCCAGCGGACCGTCTTGAGCCATGGATGGCGAAAGCGAGCCCCCACGGATGGGTTCACGGCGTGTACGCTGGGGCCTTCCCCCACACTGACGCTCGGCCTACGGAGTGCTAACCCGAGCATGAAAAGCATCGCGGACAGGTCCGCTCCCACTGGAGATTGGATAGCAATGGATAAAGAGTAGGTGTGGCATAATGGCCGCCTTCAATTCAGACACAGTTTTCAAGCACAACACGGGAATTCGCACGTTATGGCTCAGTTCGTTTACACCATGCATCAGGTGGGCAAGGTTGTTCCGCCCAAGAAAGAAATCCTCAAGGACATCTCATTGTCGTTTTTCCCGGGCGCCAAAATTGGCGTGCTCGGATTGAATGGGTCAGGCAAATCGACCCTGCTGCGCATCATGGCCGGCATCGACAAGGAGCATCACGGCGAAGCCCGGGCCCAGACCGGCATCAACATCGGCTACCTGCCGCAGGAGCCCGCGCTCAATCCCGACAAGGACGTGCGCGGCAATGTCGAGGAAGCAATGGGGCCGGTCATCAAGCTGATCGAGGATTTCAATGCCATCAGCGACCGCTTCGCCGAGCCGATGAGCGATGACGAGATGAATGACCTGCTGGAGAAGCAGGGCGAACTCCAGAATGCCATCGATGCGGCAGAAGGCTGGGACATTGAGCGCAAACTCGAGATCGCCGCCGACGCTTTGCGTCTGCCGCCGTGGGATGCAGATGTCAGCACCCTCTCAGGTGGAGAGAAACGCCGCGTGGCCCTGTGCCGTCTGCTGCTCTCCAACCCCGACATGCTTCTCCTCGACGAACCGACCAACCATCTGGACGCGGAGAGCGTCGGCTGGCTTGAACGCTTCCTGAAGGAATATCCCGGCACGGTGGTCGCCATCACCCACGACCGCTACTTCCTCGACAACGCTGCTGGCTGGATTCTGGAACTCGACCGTGGCTACGGCATTCCCTATGAAGGCAATTACACCAACTGGCTCGAAACCAAGGAACAACGTCTGGCGACTGAAGCCAAACAGGAAGCGGCACGCGAGCGCACCATCAAGTCCGAACTGGAATGGGTGCGCGCCAATCCGAAGGGACGTCAGGCCAAGAGCAAGGCCCGTATCGCGCGCTTCGAAGAGCTGAACTCTCAGGACTTCCAGAAGCGCAATGAGACCACCGAGCTGTACATTCCGCCCGGTCAGCGTCTGGGGAACATGGTCATCGAGGTCAACAATCTCTGCAAAGGCTTCGGCGACCGCACTCTGATCGACAACCTCAGTTTCAGTATTCCTAAAGGCAGCATCGTCGGCATCATCGGCGGCAACGGCGCGGGCAAGACGACCTTCCTGCGCATGCTGGTCGGACAGGAGCAGCCGGACAGTGGCAGCATTCGCCTGGGCGAAACGGTAGAGCTGGCCTACGTGGACCAGAGCCGCGACGCGCTCAACGACAACGTAACGGTGTGGCAGGAAATTTCCGACGGCCACGAGATTCTGCAGATCGGCCGCTATGAAGTGCCGTCACGCTCCTACGCCAGCCGCTTCAACTTCCGAGGCAGTGATCAGCAGAAGTTCGTCAAGGACCTCTCCGGCGGCGAGCGCAACCGCCTGCATCTGGCCAAGCTGCTCAAGCGCGGCGCCAACGTGCTGCTGCTGGACGAACCGACCAACGATCTGGACGTGGAGACTCTGCGGGCGCTGGAGGAAGGGCTGATGAACTTCCCCGGTAACGTCATCGTCGTGTCGCACGACCGCTGGTTCCTGGATCGCCTGTGCACCCACATCCTCGCGTTCGAAGGCAACAGTCAGGTGGTCTTCCACGAAGGCAACTACAGTGACTACGAAGTCGATCGCAAGAAACGCCTGGGGGACAACGCCCAGCCGACCCGCATCAAGTACAAACGCCTCGCCTGAAAGCACTGTGGGAGCGGGCCTGCTGGTCAAGAGTCCTGGCGACATGGCACTGGATACCAGCAAGTCTGCAGAGGTGGTCATTCATCTGGCAGGCGATCTGCAGATGATCGTGCGCGTGGCGCATCAGGAACAGAGCAGGGTGGGCATGATCTGCGAGGACATGGAACTGGACAGTATGGTCGATCTCCGACGACTGGTTGAACTCAGCACTGGCGACACCACCCTCCTCGAACGCGAACTCTCAGCACTCGGCTGAAGACGTCAGCACTACAACCCCAGCTGCTCCCGCAGCAACAGCATCCGTGCGTGGTTTTCCTCACCGCTCAACGGCCGCGAAATATGCTCAGGTAAAGGGGTAACCTGCGGCGCCCCCAACTCCTCTCCCCGCATCGCCCGCTGGCACAGCTCGTTGTAGTAATACTCGAACAGCGGGAACACTTTGTCCTCAGGCTCTGTAGCCAGCAGAAACCAACCGGCGGCCCTGCCCGCGAAATAGACTGCCGGGTGACTCCAGGCAAATGCCGCCTTGGGTGGCTCCGCCCGGCACGCCTCAATGTAAGCCTCACGTGGTGTGGGCAACCCGAACAACCCGGCTCCCTCCTCACATGCCCTCACCACGACCGAGATGGTCGGCAGAAAGTCGTGCGTCTTCACCACACGGCGCGCGGCCGCCACGATCTGCAGAGGACTGTAGGCGGCAAGGCAGCCAAGCCAGTACTTCTTGGCCATGACCAGACGCTCTTCATTGCCATAAGCCTTGTGATACTGATTGTGATAGGCGAGCTCAAACTCCGCGAACAACTGATTGATCGCATCGATTCGATCGGGCCCCTCACGTGCCGCGTCTTCTGCGGAGTTGCTGCGGCTATTCGGCCCAGCTTCGGTCTGTGAAGCGCTGGAAGGCCGCGCCAAGGCCTTGCTGGCTTTTTCCAGTAAAGGATTGATCGTTTGCATCGATTAAGCTCACTGCCTGCGACTCTTCGAGTCGTCTTGACCATTGGAATTTGATGAACTGCAGAAACCGAGTATTCCAGGACGCATGCACCTGATTGGTATCGCGCCAATACAGCACAAACTCACCAACCTTGGAGCGCGCGAAATCCTCGTCGATTTCGGCCAGCTTGAGAATCTCGAAACACTCAGGACTCGGCTGCCAGTCTTCACTGATACGGCGCGGCTGGGTATCGTGCTCAATGGACGCAGAGTATTTGCCCCATTGCCTGCGGATATGCTCGATGAAGCGCGTGTTCCACGCACCGTTGACGGCGCCACGCTCACGCCAGTAGAGCACAAACTCGGGGATCGCATCTTCGATGAAAGTGGGGCTGATCCCGGCGTTCTCCAGAATGGTGATTGCCTCCACGCTCGGCCACCAGTCGGCCGACATATCCGTATCGAGCTCGTTGACGCCTCGGCGGGACTGTTCCTGCCGCCACTCGCGCAACACATATTTGTAGAAGGCATTGCCCCAGGAAAATCGCGCCTGGCGCCGCTCGCGCCAGTACATCACGAAGCCCGGCACCAGCTGACGGACAAACTCCTCGGGGATATTCTGCTGACGGCACTGGCGAATCCAGTCCTCTCCCGGCTGCCAGTTCGGGGCGATATAGCTCGCGCCCTGTGTCGGCGGGGACTGAAATATGGATTGCGACGCAGGTGCCTCGGGCCTGGCAGCGGCGCTGTGGCTTTGAACGTGACCGTGACCGTGACCGTGACCGTGGTCGTGAGTATGGCTACGCGGACGCTCCGCAACAGCATCCTGCTCCTGATTGATCGCGTACCAGGATGCGTCCGGAAGCAAGGACTGCGGATCAATCAGAATCAATCCGAGGTCCTGCAGGCTCTTCAGCACACGCTTGATGTCTATCAGCGCCCAGAATGGAAAGGCGTTGCACAGGTCCTGCTGACCGAGTTCAATCCAGCTCAGGCGATCCTTGCTGCGCGCAGGACGATGAGCCATGAGTTCGCTGAGCACATGCAGCATGACCGCCTCCTCCAGACCAATGGTTGCGGCAAGTGTCGGTGAAATCACCAATGGACGTTCGGGTACGAGCGAGGATTGCATGGTCAACCTGGGAAACTATTCGAGATTGGAACAATTTGATCTGCGGGGTTTGCATCGGCACTGCCGGCCATCCCGCGAAGCTGTAGTCATGCTACCACAGCCCCGGGCGATCCCGGCAGGCAATCCTTTGGAATTGCCGACAGGCTCACTGCGAGACATCCACCTCCAATTCCATGCCGATCCAACCGTCGGCCATCGCGCCCTCGGCGACGACACCAGTCAGTTGTGCCCGGCCAGCCAAAGCGGGATCCACCGCCGTCAGCTGTTCCAGAACGGCGGCGGCGCGGGCTTGCCCGAGGGCCTCCAGATCCTGCGCTGACACCGGCTCCAACGGCAACAACTCCCGCTGCAAGGCGCTGGCATAGGCCAGTTCATCGAACTGCCCGGGCTCACCAGCCGTCGCCGGACCGGTATGCTGCACACGTAACTGTTGCAGGAAGGCCGCGGCAGTTGCTCCCGCATCTCCGCCCTGCTGCGCTGTCATGTAGAACCCTTCCAGCACACTCGTGCGGGTCGGCGCTGCCACATCCGCATTGTCTGCCGGAGCGGCACCTGCGGCGGGAGCAGCAGCGCCCGCGACCAGCGCCTCCGCAATGCGCCGCTCCAGAAACTGTTCACGCAGCGCTGCGGTATCTTCTGCCTCGGCAGCAACGCCATTGATCTTGAGCAGCAACTGCGGGCGTTGCTGCAGCGCTCCCGCCAGCGAGGCCAGCGTCTCCCGCTCCGGCGGTGCCACATCTGCGCGGCCCGGCATGAAGTTTATGGCACCCAGCTCCTCATCGCCGGAACCGACCAGACTGGCCAGCAAGCGGAAGGGCGACGTGACGACATTGGTAATGATATTGGCCAGCGCCCGCCGAACGACCTGGCCGTAGTTGAACTCCGGGTTATTGATATCACCGCTGACCGGCACCTCCAGATCGATCACCCCGTTGCGATCCTTGAGGAGCGCAACCGCCAACCCAAGGGGAAGATCGAGCGCGTCAGGATGCGGCACTCGTTCGCCGAGCACCAGATCCCGCATCACCAGCGCGTTATCGCCACTGAGCTGGCCGTCGTTGATGCGGTAGGAAAGGTCAACATCGAGATCACCGTCGTCAATGCGTCTGCCTGCAAACTTGATGATGTAGGGCGACATCGACGGGATGTCGAGATTGCGGAAGCGCAAATCTATCTCGGTCAATTCTGTCGGCGCGAACGGGCGCAGCTGCCCGCCGATGGTTACCAGCCCATATTCGTCAACCTGCCCCTTCAGGTTCACTCGCGCTGGCTCGGTAGAGCGCGTCGACAGTGCAGAGACCTCCCCCGCCAGGCCAGTCATGTGGACCGCGAACGGCAACGGCAGCGACTCATCCGAAAAATCGGCGCTGCCATTCTCGATGGTGATGTTCTGGACGGTGATGGGCAGCAGCTTGGGCGCTGCAATCTCCTCTGTGCGATCAGGAGTCGAAACCGCTGTCGCTGCCGCTACAGGAATCAACGCACGGGCGATATTGTTCGCGCCACTCTGTTCGATCTCGACACGGGCATAGGGCTCACGGATGTGGATATCGCCGATGTCTATCTGCAGCTGCTCCCCGGACGCCACAGTCAGAGATTCAATAGCCAGGCTGCTCAATCCCAGCAGCGACTCTCGCTCCACGGTGTC
>CAIRBI010000092.1 GCA_903876785.1 uncultured Gammaproteobacteria bacterium | reverse complement strand
GCCCTTGCCGGGCTTGGCCGCCCCGCGTTTGCGCGCGGCACTGGCCGATTTCTGCTGGCCTTGCGCGATCTCCGCCAGATGGCCTGCCAGCTTCAGGCGCTGCGCTTCGCCGCCGCTCAATGTGGGCACGGCCTGACCGAGCTGCACGTATTGCAGTCCCACATCCAGCAGGGGTTGCAGACAGGTGAGCACGGCAGCGTCTTCGGCGAAGAAGGCCATTGCCTCGCTGACCGTCATTTCCAGCACGTCGGCGATGGTTTTGCGGCCGGGTGTGGCGCCGGAGATGCGCACCTCGAGAATCTCGCGCCGATAGCGCTGACCGTTGCACTCCGTGCAGCGCAGGTAGACGTCGCTGAGGAACTGCATTTCTACATGCTCGAAACCATTGCCACTGCAAGTAGGGCAGCGGCCATTGCCGGCGTTGAAGCTGAAGGTGCCGACGGTGTAGGCGCGCTCTTTCGCCAGAGGTTCGGCGATGAAGCGCTGGCGGATCACGTCGAAGGCGCCGACGTACGTGGCAGGAATGGAACGGGTAGTCTTGCCGATGGCACTCTGGTCGACCATCACGACGTCCTGCACATGGTCCAGGCCGTTGATCGCCGTATGCGCGCCGGGGGCTTCGGTGGCCTGCCCGAAATGTTTGCAGGCGCCGCGGTAGAGCACGTCATGAATGAGCGTGGACTTCCCCGAGCCGCTGACGCCGGTGAGGCACACCAGTTGTCCGAGCGGGATGCTGACGTCCATATTCTGCAGGTTATGCTCGCGGGCGCCGGTGATGTGGATGGCGGCAGTCTCTGTGGGAGCGGGCCCCGCCCGCGATCTGTCCCGCGACAAATACCCAGCCGCCACTTCCGCAACACCACCAGCTTGCTTCTGCAGCACCAGATCCAGCACCGAGCGCTGCCCGTTCAGATACTGCGCCGTCAGGCTGTCCTTGTCGCGCAGCAGCTGCGCGGGTGTGCCCATGAAGCGGATCTCGCCGCCGTCTTTGCCGGGGCCCGGGCCGATGTCGATGATGAGGTCGGCGGCCAGCATCACCTGTGGATCGTGTTCGACGACGATCAGCGTGTTGCCCGCGTCACGCAGGCGCTGCAGGATGCGGATCATGCGCGTCATGTCGCGGGAGTGCAGGCCGATGCTCGGCTCGTCGAGCACGAACAGCGTATTGACCAGCGAGGTGCCGAGCGCCGTGGTCAGGTTGATGCGCTGCACTTCGCCACCACTGAGTGTGCGCGACTGCCGGTCCAGTGTCAGGTAGCCGAGGCCGACATCGAGCAGATATCCCAGCCGCGAACCGATCTCCGTCATCAGCAACTGCGCCGCCTCTGTGGGAGCGTGCCTTGCTGTGGGAGCGTGCCTTGCACGCGATAGGCTTTGCAAATCGCTTGCAGGCAAGCTCCCACAGGCTACGCTCGCAAAGAATTGTGCGCAGCGCTCCAGCGACAGGGTCATGATCTCGTGGATGTTGTGGCTGTCTCCGCCGCCATGCAGCCGCCACCACTGGCTCTCGGCTTTCAGGCGCGTGCCATGACACACATGACACTCGGTATACGCCCGGTACTTCGACAGCAGCACGCGGATGTGCATCTTGTACGCCTTGGTTTCCAGCCACAGAAAAAAACGTCGCACGCCATACCAGAGGCCGTCTTCGGAACTGCCTTCGCCTTCCAGCACCCATTGCTGATGCTCATGACTGAGTTGGTGCCACGGCGTGTTGACCGGGATGCTGCGCTTGCGCGCAAACTTCAACAAGTCGTCCTGGCACTCCTTGAAGCTTGGTGTCTGCCAGGGCTTGATCGCCCCCTGCGCCAGCGTCTTGTTTTCATCGGGAATCACCAGCCCGAAATCCACACCGATGATGCGTCCAAAACCGCGACATTCCTCACAAGCTCCAATGGGGGAGTTGAACGAGAACAGGCTCGGCTGCGGCTGCGCGAATTCGATGTCGCAGTCCGGGCAGTGGTGGTGGCTGGAGTAGCGCAGTGGGGGAGTGGAGGAGGTGGTGAGTTGATTGGTGGGTTCGTCGCGGGCGGGGCCCGCTCCCACATATACGTGCACGCGGCCGTTGCCGTGATGCATGGCGACTTCGAGCGCTTCACCCAGACGTTCGCGATTGTCTGCGTTCAGGCGCAAGCGATCCTGCACGGCCTCGACGACATCGCCAGCGCGGGCATGGATGCGGGTGTAGCCCTGCTGGCCGAGCAGTTGCACCACCTCTTCCTCGCTGAAATTGTGCGGCACGCGGATCGGCAGACAAATCGTCAGGCGCTGCTCCGGCTGCAGACGCTGGTACAGATCGGCGACGATGCTCTGGGCACTGTCCTTGCGCACGATGCGCGCACAGCCCGGGCAGTGCAGCACGGCCAGCCGCGCAAAGGCGAGTTTCAGGTAGTCGTTGAGCTCGGTCATCGTGCCGACGGTGGAGCGCGAGGTGCGCACCGGATTGCTCTGGTCGATGGCGATGGCCGGAGGAATGCCCTGAATGCTGTCCACCGCTGGCTTGTCCATGCGGTCGAGGAACTGGCGTGCATAGGCAGAGAAGGTCTCGACGTAGCGGCGCTGCCCCTCGGCATAGATGGTGTCGAAGGCGAGGGTGGACTTGCCCGAACCACTGACACCGGTGATGACGATCAGCTTGCCAGTGGGCAATGTCAGGCTCAGGTTTTTGAGGTTGTTCTGCCGTGCACCTTTGATGACGATGCTCGTGCCGGAATTGTGTTTGGCGGACTGCTCTGAATGCATGGCAAAACCTGTAGTGGGCGATTGATAAAACAGACAGTTATCATATTGGAAGACGGCTCCGGCAGTACTTAAAAATTGCAGCATCACCGGGGATATCTTTGCGCCCTGCTGCAGACGGGCAATGAGCGGAGCTGCTAACATCGACCGCGTTTTCTATTTTTATTGCGGTCACTCGATGGAAATCCTGATTGCCTGTGCGGTTGTCATGCTGGGCGCATTTGTGCAGACCGCTCTGGGCTTCGGCCTGGCGGTCGTTGCCGCACCGATTCTCTACTTCATTGATCCATTCTACGTGCCGGCACCCGTCACGACCTGTGCATTGGTGCTGTCCATCTTCAACGTCCTCAGCATGCGTGGGCAGGTGTCGTTCCGGGGACTCGGCAACGCCGTGATCGGGCGGGTGCCGGGGTCATTGCTGGGGGCGGCGCTGCTATTGTGGATCGACAAGGACTGGTTGGCGTTGTG
Source organism: uncultured Gammaproteobacteria bacterium (assembly GCA_903876785.1). Taxonomy (GTDB): domain Bacteria; phylum Pseudomonadota; class Gammaproteobacteria; order Pseudomonadales; family Pseudohongiellaceae; genus UBA5078. Next base: position 20,048 of record CAIRBI010000092.1, on the reverse strand, counting down.
GATCGGCCTGTCGGTATTGCTGGCGGTGGCGGTCAGCATGACCTCGCTGCGCTGGCAGCCAACGCCGGGGCGTATGCTGCTGGCGGGTTTCATGTCCGGCTTCATGGGCACCAGTTCGTCGATCGGCGGGCCGCCGATGGCACTGCTCTGGCAGCATCAGGAGGTCAATCTGATCCGCGCCAATCTCTCGGCGTTCTTCGTGATCAGTTGTCTGATGTCGCTGATCATTCTCGCCCCCATCGGTCAGTTTGGCAGCCGGCAGATTCTGCTGTCGTTGCCATTATTGCCGGCCACGTATCTGGGCTTCGTGATCGCCAGGCGCAGCATGAGGAGCATTCCTCATCAACAACTGCGGGTGGCCTCGCTTGCGCTGTGCGCGTTGGCGGGACTCGCCGCAGTGTTGTCGTTCTGGTTCTGACTCTGCCTCAGCAACCTCTGTCTCAATCCAGCGGATCGAACTCCGGCAGCGTCGCTACACCGGCGCGCATGCTCGCCGCCAGTGCCAGCGTCCTCGGCAGCAGACGTTCGAAGTAGAAACGCGCCGTGACCAGTTTGTTGCGATAGAACGCGGCTTCTTTTTCGGCCGGGTTGTTCTGCAACGCGGTCTCCGCCACGAAGGCAGCCTGTGCCCAGATCCACGCCATGGTGGTATAGCCCGAGAACATCAGGTAGTCGTAGGCGGCCGCGTTGATTTCATCGGCATTTTGTAGAGCCTTCACTCCCAGCTCGCCGGTCAGTGCCGTCCACTGCTGCACGAGTTTCTGCAGTTGCGCGGTGTAAGCGCTGTTGGGGTGCTGCTGACAGAAACCGCCCACCAGCAGCAGGAATGGTTCGAGCGCTTTGCCACGGCTGCCGAGGATCTTGCGGCCCAGCAAGTCGAGGCCCTGAATGCCACTGGTTCCTTCGTAGATCGACGTGATGCGGGCATCGCGGAAATGCTGCTCCTGGCCCCATTCACGCACATAGCCGTGGCCCCCGAGAATCTGCACACCGTAACTGGTGGCCTCCAGGCTGACCTCGGAGAGGAAGCCCTTGGCAACCGGAGTCAACAGAGAGAGCAGGGCCTCGGCGCTCTCGCGACTCTGGGCGTCGTCGCTGTAGCGCTCGCGGTCTGTCTGCATGGCGAGAAAGTAACTCAGCGCGCGGCCGCCTTCGGCAAAGGCGCGCTGCGTGAGCAGCATGCGACGAACGTCCGGGTGCACGATGATGGGGTCGGCGGCGGCCTCCGGATTGCTGCGCACGCTGCCGCGGAACTGCACGCGGTCATGGGCATAGCGCAGCGCAGTCTGATGCGACACTTCCATCTGCGACAGTGCCTGCTGGGCTACGCCCATGCGCGACTCGTTGATGAAGGTGAACATGCAGCTCATGCCCTTGTGCGGCGGACTGATCAGGTAGCCCGTGGCTTCGTCGAAATTGATGACACAGGTGGCGTTGCCGTGAATGCCCATCTTGTGCTCGATGGAGCCGCAGCGCACAGTATTGCGGGCGCCGCGCTGGCCACTCTCGTCGACCATGAACTTCGGCACCAGAAACAGGGAGATGCCCTTGATGCCGGGAGGCGCATCGGGGAGTCGGGCCAGCACGATGTGAACGATGTTGTCGGTAAGATCGTGTTCCCCTGAAGAAATGAAAATCTTGCTGCCGCGGATGCGATAGCTGCCATCGGCGACAGGGGTGGCGCGCGTACGCAGCAGACCCAGATCGGAGCCGCAATGTGCCTCGGTCAGGCACATGGTGGCAGACCAGCTTCCGGCAATCAGATTCGGCAGGTAACGACGCTTGATGTCGTCATTCGCATGTGCCGCGATGGTCTGGATGCCTCCCATGCTGAGACCGGGATACATGGTCCAGGCGTGATTGGCCGAGCACATGATTTCCATGCAGAAGCCGGCCAGTGAGGCGGGCAGTCCCTGGCCACCGAGCTCGGTAGGCATCGCCAGTGTGGTCCAGCCGTTGGCGATGTATTCCGCGTAGGCCTCCTTGAAACCGGGCGGGGTCGTGACCTCGCCATCGTGCCAGGTGCACCCGATCTTGTCGCCGACCGCATCCAGAGGTGCCAGCACCTCCTGCGCGAACTCGGCTGCGCTATCCAGCACAGCCGTGACGATATCGGGGCTGGCTTCACGGCCCTGTGGAAAACTGGCGTAGTGAGAGGTGAAGTCGAACACCTCTTCGATGTTGAAGCGCATGTCGCGCAAAGGTGCCTGATACTGTGACATTGACTGTCTCCTTATGAGTGCATTGGGCGCTGCTTTGTCGTGAAACTGGAGCTTGCCGGCAGCATAACACGGCTGATCCTTCTGCTGTTTGTGTCGGCAGTTCCGACAGCGTTCGCAGCCCTAGAAAACTGTTTAAGTCCCGTTGGGGATCGGATTACACTGACCCCTTCTTTTTCTGACCCCTTATTTTCTGATCCCCTATTTTTAAAGAGGCTGTGTGACAATGAAACAATGGCCCGCAGAGATCAGTATTGACGCGTTCCGTCGCACCTGGGTGCTGGAGGGCGAACCACTGTGGCGTCGGGTTTTCAAGACTCATCGGGACAAAATGCAGATCAAGAATCCGCATATTGCCCTCGGCAATCTGGAGAAGATTTTTACCTGTACTTTTCGTCTCGCCAACTCCAAGGGTTTTCAGGCCATGAGCCTGCGCGATCTCAGTCGTGAAACCGGCATCAGCATGGGAGGTTTATACGCGTATATCGGCAGCAAGGATGACTTAGCCGCTGCGATCGAGGAAGTGCTGCGCCAGGCCATCGACGATGTCATGTCCGATCAGGCCGTGATCAGTCTGAATCCGATCAACCGGCTCAAGGCGATCATTTACGGCGACATCTACATGAACGAAATCATGCATCCCTGGTATTACTTCTGCTATCTGGAGGCGAAAGGGTTGTCGCGCGAGCAGCGCGAGGCGGCCATGCAGATGGAGCTGAAGTTTGATGAACGTCTGCGGGATACTTTTGAGGCGGGTGTCGCTGCCGGCATCTTCACCGTGGACAATACCCCTCTGCTGGCGGCCAACACGACTTCGATGCTGCAGCAGTGGTATCTCAAGCGCTGGAAGTTTCAGCTGATGGGAACGCGGACCGACGACTATGCCGCGTTCGTGTTCGAGACCACGCTGCACATTCTCAAGTGTTCTCCGGATTGATTCCCGTCTTGTCGGCATAGAAGGCGCGAATGGCTGGCATGTCCGCTTCTATCTCCCCGCTCGGATGAAAGAAGTCGGCGAGACCGGCTTCCTTTTTCGCGGCGTCGACATAGCCCATGAGCACCGGCACTCCGGCATTGACGGCGATGTGGTAAAAGCCGGTCTTCCATTCCTTGACCCTGCTGCGCGTTCCTTCCGGTGGAATCAACACCACCAGCTCCGGGTATTGGTGATATTGCCGCACCGTATGCTCCACCAGATTCTGATTGCGGCTGCGGTCCACCGGAATCCCGCCGAGCCATTTCATCAACCCCGCGACTGGGAAGGGAAACAGGCTGTTCTTGCCCATCCAGTGGACGCGCATGCGCAGTTTGAGGATGACCAACAGCATCAGCACAAAATCCCAATTGCTGGTGTGTGGCGCGCCGATCAGCACGAAGCGTGCATTTCCCAGCGGCCTGCCCACGGCCCTCCAGCCGCTGAGCTTGAGCAGGCCGATAGCGATGATCCGCAACAGCGGCGTCAGCAATGGTGTTGAGAAGACAGTGGTGCGCATAGTTAAGGTTACTCTCTACCAGCGTTTGACATAGTCGTCGACTGCGAGTTCCCGCAGCGGACGAGGGTTGCCTTCCGGCAGGCCGATATACAGGAAGCCGATGATCTTTTCGTTTTCCACCAGCCCCAGTGCCTCGGTGACCAGCGGGTGGGAGGCCATGGGACCGGTTCTCCAGACCGCGCCAAGGCCCTGCGCATGAGCGGCTACGAGCATGGCATGGGTGGCTGCTGCGGCCGACAGATCCTGCTCCAGCACTGGAATCTTGGCGTGCGGCGCTGCGCGGGAGATGCAGACAATGATCAACGGGGCTCGCAACGCCTTGCTGCCGGCACTGTGCTGCTCTTCGGCGCCGAGCCCGGGATTGTCCTGCAGTGCAGCCGCCGCGAACAGGTCAGCGAGCCGTTGCAGCGACGCGCCTTCAATACGCAGAAAGCGCCAGGGACGCAGTTGGCCGTGATCGGGTGCACGCAGGGCGGCTCGAAAGAGGCTGTTGATGACGCCGTCGTCAGGGGCGGTGCCGCTGACCTTGCCGACTGAGGATCTGGTGTGCAATGCACTGAGTGCGTCCATGAAAAACCTTTGCCCGATGTGGTTGTAGCGACCAAGAATAGTGGAAAACCGGGCCGATGGAAACTCGCCAGCAACACGTCATCGCCTCACAACAGTCGGCAAATTTTGGGGGATGTTGTACGCTGTTTTTGTGGTACTATTTCCCACTAAATTAGTCGGGAATACGATTGAGCGTCAATGAAGAGTCGTGTGACTGTACCCCGAGAAGGAACTGAAACTGGAGCCAGAGCCCGCGTATGAGTTCAATAGCTGACGTAATTGCCGTAAGTTCGGACCGCCCCATGTATCCTCAGGCCAAGTCGCGCTGGTTTGGCAAAAAGGCTGACAAGAAGAAGCTGCGGCTGGTATTGAGTTTCTATTCCCCGGATGGCAACGAAGTGGCGATGCCTCTTGCGAGCATGTCGGCGTATCTGAAGCGCGACTTCCCGTGGGTCGAGGTGATTCTGAAGCCGATCCTGATCCTGCGCGACGCCGAGGCCTTCAATCCCGAGAATTACGCGCGCAGTATCGCTGCCCTGCAACCGGATTTGATCGCTTTTTCCGTGATGAGTCCGCACTGGTATCCTATGGAGCCCTATTTTCAGGTGCTCAAGTCATTAATGCCGGAATTGCCGATCTGCATCGGCGGCTATCAGGCCATGCTCTCTCAGGAGCAGACCATCGAGAATCCGACTATCGACTTCATCTGCGTGGGCGATGGTGAGTATGCCATCGGCAATCTCGTGCAATTCCTGCGTGGCAGCAAGGACGGCCCCGTCGACGGCATGTGGGAAAAGCTGAACGACGGCGAAGTCTTCAAGACCGACCCGCATCAGATCGGCGATCTCGCAGCGCTGCCATTTCCGGACTACGACATCTTCGCGAAAGACGGCAAGTTCACCGACGTCAACACGTCGATCTTTGGTCCGAAGGAAAAGGTCGTACTGCCGGTGATGACAGGGCGCGGATGTCCCTATCGCTGCACCTATTGCTGCAACACGCCTCTGCTCGATGGTTGGAAGGTCAAGAAAGAGTTTCTGCGCAAGTATGAGCCCGAGGCCATGGTCGACGAGCTGATTCGTCTGCGGGACCGCTACAACGTCGGTTACTTCGAATTCTGGGACGAGCTGTTCCTCTCCAACCTCAAGTTCGTGCGCGCCTTTTTCGAGATCTACAAAGAGAAGATTCATCTGCCGTTCTCCATCAATTCCCGCGTGGAGGTGATGAACGAGAAGTTCTGTGAATCGGCTGCAGACGCCGGGTGTCACACGATCTGGTTCGGTATCGAGAGTGGCGACGAGAAGTATCGCTCCACCATGCTGGGTCGCAAGATGACCAACCAGCAGGTGATCGAGGCGGCGGAGAATTGCAAGAAGGCGGGTATCAACCGGCTGACCTTCAACATCGTCGGCATGCCGCTGGAGACAGCGGAAAACATGCGCCAGACGCTGGAGCTCAACCGCCGCATCGCCCCGGAATTCTTCTTCTTCTTCCCCTACATTCCGTTACGTGGCACGCCGCTCTACAACAAAGCGAAAGAAGAAGGTCTGCTGCTGACTTCCAAGAAGAATCTGCACTACCTCTCGGCAGCCAACGACAAGCAGTTCACGCTGAACATGAAGGAGCGCCCCGATCTGTTGACGGCCGAAGATTACAACTCCATCTGTCAGGAAATGCTGGCCTTCCAGGAGAGCAACAATCGCCTGAGTTTTGCGGATGATACGGGTGAACAGGTAGTCGCGAAGGTGGAGGACAAGAGCTTCAGCATGATTGATGACGAGCAGAAGGCGGTTTTTGCTGCTGCTGTTGCTGCCGAGCCGGTGGTGAAAGAGTCCGTGGTGAAGGAATATGTCCCGCCAGTGGTGGTCGCTGCGGCAGAACAGAGCAAGAGTGAGAACGAGGGGGGATTGCTTTCCAGTCTCCGCAATCTGTTCAAGAGCTGAGTCAGGCGCGCTTCATGGCCTGACTCGTGGCATTGTCATACCCACTTCATGGCGCTCTTGAACGTGCGCCATGAGAGTGCCGCCATGATCACATTGCCGAGCAGTGCCCCGCCGTAGAATCCTGCCAGCCCGAACAGCATGCTGCCAGCCCAGGCCAGTGGTACATAGAACACAAAGAAGCGGGCGATGCTCAGGTACAACGCCATCATTGGCTTGTGCAAGGCGTTGAACGCCGAGTTGGTTAGAATCACCACCCCCTGCAGTCCATACCCCAGCGGCAGAATCCAGATGAACAGCCGTATCGCCCTCGCTACCGCCTCATCCTCCGTGAACACCGCTGCAATCACCCACGCCAGCAAGCCCATCATCACGTAGACGATCAACTGCCAGACCAGAATGAACTTCATCGTCAGCCGATAAGACTCGTGGATGCGATCCATACGTCCGGCGCCCAGATTCTGACTGATAAACGGCGGCAGAGTGGACGACAGTGCCAGCACCAGCAGGCAAGCGATAGACTCAAGGCGTGATCCCACACCGAACGCAGCCACCGTGCTTTCGCCGTACCCGGCGGCGATGGCGGTCATGATCCCGGCTGCCAGCGGGGTCATCATGTTGGCGCCCGACGCGGGAACGCCGATGCGCAGCATCTCGCGGCTGGAGGAGATGAAGATGCTCAGGGACGGGATTCCCGTGTACACCAGTTGCAGCTTTTTGGTCAGGTAGTAGAACAAGTAGATGAAGGCGACTACCCAGGAGATCAGGGTGGCGATGGCGGCGCCCTGGATACCCAATGCCGGGATGGGACCGAACCCGAAGATGAGAATCGGGTCGAGGACTGCGTTGATGACACCGGAGGCGGCCAACACGATGCTCGGAGTCTTGGTGTCGCCACAGGCGCGCAGCACACTGTTGGCGGTAGTCATGCCAACCAGCAACGCGCTGGCAGGCAGCCAGATTTCCATGTAATCGCGTATCTGTGGCAGCAGGGCCTCGCGCGCCCCCATCATCAGAAAAATTTCATCCATGAAAACGTAGCCAATCAGCGAGAGGATCAGCGCAAGCAGGATGGAGGTGTAGTTGGTGACCGTCGAGGCCTGCTTGGCCTTCTCGTGTTCACAACAACCGAGGTATTTCGCGACAACTGCCGAGGTGCCGATGCCGAGTCCGATGGCCAGACTCAGCATCATGAAGGTGACAGGGAAGGTGAAACTGATCGCCGACAGCGGTTCGGTCCCCAGCATGCTGATGAACAGCGTGTCGACGAGGTTGAAGGAAAACATCATGAGCATGCCGATGATCATCGGCCCCGTCATGCGTTTCAGCGTCGCCGGGATAGGATCATCGACGAGGCTGTGCTGTCTGCGTGTTCTCTTCTCTGCCATGTGTCAAAACGAGTCAGCTGTACGACCACTGCAGAGATTGCTTCTCGGGGGCAGAGATAATAGAGCCTGATGTCCTGTTATATTTGTTGTTGTTTGGCTGTCTTGCAGTCGCCAATGAGACCCGGCTGATGTCTGTTTTATGTCGACTTCCTGATTTACTTCTTTCCACCTGCTGCTTGTCGAAATTGCAGCATCTGCTTGAAACACTTTGGATTGCCGAAAATCAGCTCGGCACTGGAGGAAATTTCCGGATTGCCCGTGGCATCACTGATAAGGGCACCTGACTCCTGCAGAATCAATATGGCGGCGGCGATGGCGCTCGGGTCATTCTCGCCCAGCCAGCCGGCATCCAGGCGACCTGCCGCAACCCATGCCAGATCCAGCGCCGGGCAGCCAGTGAGGCGCACTTCACACTGCAGACCATAGAGACTCTGCAGCATATGCAATACTTTTTCACTGTGTGCCGCATTCAGGGGGGCGGAGTCGAGACTCACGAAACCTTTCTCCAGAGTCTTGGCCTTGCTGACGCGCAGACGCTGGGTGCTGGTCTGTGCGCCGGTGCCACGGCTTGCAGTAAATTCTTCGCGCAACATCGGATTGACCAGCACCGCGTGGTTGACCCTGCCTTCGGTGGCCAGAGCAACGGACACGCAGAAGTGGCTGATGCCGCGCATGTAATTGACGCTGCCGCACAGGGGATCGATGATCCACACGTTCTTGGTGTCGCGGCCGTTGATGGTGCCGGAGACGCGGGATTGGATGCTGTAGTCGGGGTAGGCTTTCTGGAGGTGATAGATGATAGTCTTTTCGGAATCCAGATCCATGTTGGTGATGGCCTGATCGCCGTTCTGCTCTACTACCCTTACGCGGTCGAGACGGTCAATGTTATGGGCGAGAACTTCGGACGCATCGCGTGCGGCCTTGAGAGCGATATTAACGATTGCATGCATAGTCACTGGAAACCTGGCTTTTTGAGGACGCGCAATCATAGCAAATAGTGCCGATTTTAGCTGCTATAATCCCGGCCCTGATTTTCTGCGCCCCCGCGGGGCATTTGAGGTGCTGTTTTGTCAGACAAACTGGATTTGCACAATATTCGCATCATCCTGGTGAACACGTCTCATCCGGGCAACATCGGAGCGACTGCCCGGGCGATGAAGAACATGGGCTTGCGCCATCTTTATCTCGTTGATCCGGAGACTTTCCCCAGTGCCGTGGCCACCGGGCGTGCGGTGTCTGCAGTGGACATCCTCGAGTCGGCCGTGGTCACCTCGACTCTCGAAGAAGCGATTATGGACTGTGGTCTGGTGATTGGTGCCAGTGCCCGTTCCCGCCGTGTGCCCTGGCCCCTTCTTTCCCCGCCCCAGTGTGCGGAAAAAGTCGCCGATGAATGCCACAACAACAAGGTGGCACTGGTCTTCGGCCGCGAGGATTCGGGCCTGACCAATGAAGAGCTGCAGTTGTGCCACTATCACGTCAACATTCCCGCCGACGAAGAATACAGTTCATTGAATCTGGCTGCCGCCGTCATGGTGATCAGCTATGAGGTACGCATGGCATTGCTGCGCCGGGCGGGTGAACCGCTGGCCAGCACCGATAGCAGTCATGATGTGGCTGGCGCGCAGGGGCAGGCAGAGGATGTCGTCGTCGCAGGTCTGGACTGGGATGTGCCCAGAGCCACTGGCCAGCAACTGGAGAGTTTTTACACCCACCTCGAACAGGTGATGATTGACCTCAATTTCCACGATCCCGAGAATCCGCGCCTGCTGATGATGCGCTTGCGCCGTCTGTTCGGGCGCATTCGCCCCGACCAGATGGAGATCAGTATCCTGCGAGGTCTGATGTCCCACATCGACCTGCTCAATGAGCGTGCGACACGCAATATCACGGTGGAGCAGCAGCGCAAAGAACGCAAGAATCAGAATCTCTAACAAGCAGAAACGTTAACAATCAGAACCACAGGTTTGAGTCAGTATGTCTTTTTTGTATGCACAGATTGCCACCGAAATCGCCGCCAAACCCTCGCAGGTGCAGGCCGCCGTCGCCCTTCTCGATGAAGGTGCCACCGTGCCCTTTATCTCCCGTTACCGCAAGGAAGTGACCGGCGGGCTGGATGACACGCAGCTGCGTAAATTGCAGGAGCGTCTCTACTATCTGCGAGAGCTTGAAGAGCGTCGCGACGCCATCCTCAAGAGTGTGAAGGAGCAGGACAAACTCTCGCCAGAGCTGGAACGCCAGATTCGCGGTGCCTCTACCAAGACCGAACTGGAAGACCTCTATCTCCCCTATAAACCCAAGCGTCGTACCAAGGCGCAGATCGCCCGCGAGGCGGGGCTGCAACCGCTGGCCGACATGCTCTACGCCGACCCGAAGCGCAGCCCTGAACAGGAGGCTGCGGCCTTCATCAACGCCGAGCTGGGTTTCGCTGATGTGAAGGCGGTGCTGGATGGTGCGCGTTACATTTTGATCGAGCAATTCAGCGAGGACGCGAAACTGCTAGGTCAGCTGCGCGACTATTTCTGGCAAAAGGCGCTGGTGATTTCAGCGGTCGTTGCGGGCAAGGAAGTGGAAGGGGCCAAGTATCGCGATTATTTCGAATTCTCTGAAGCGCTGGAAAAAATTCCGTCGCACCGTGCGATGGCGCTGTTTCGCGCCCGCAAGGAAGGCATCCTAAATCTGGATGTCGACATCAAGGATCTGGACCCTGCACTGCGTCATCCCTGCGAGGGGCTGATCGCTGGTTTCTGGAACATCAAAGAGCAAGGCCGCGCCGCTGATGCGTGGCTGCTCGACGTGGTGCGCTGGACCTGGCGCGTGAAACTGCAGAGCCATCTGCAGACCGATTTCCTGACGCAGATTCGCGAACGTGCAGAGGAAGACGCCATCGATGTGTTCGCTAAAAACATCAAGGATCTGCTGCTGGCCGCACCGGCCGGACGCAAGGTCACCATCGGGCTGGACCCGGGATTGCGCACCGGCGTGAAGGTGTCGGTGGTGGATGAGACCGGCAAGGTGCTCGATCACTGCGCGATCTTTCCGCATCAAACCAATCGCCTGCACGAGGCTGCGGCGACACTGCTGCACTTGTGCAAGAAGTATGGCGTCGAACTTATCAGCATCGGCAACGGTACGGCATCGCGCGAGACCGATCAGTTCGTGGGGCAACTGCTGAAGGCGCATCCGGAAATCAATGCGAAGCGCGTGATCGTCAGCGAGTCTGGCGCGTCTGTATATTCTGCTTCAGAACTGGCGGCGCTGGAATTCCCCGATCTCGATGTGACTATTCGAGGCGCCGTGTCGATCGCTCGTCGCCTGCAAGACCCACTTCCAGAGCTGGTGAAGATCGACCCCAAGTCCATCGGTGTCGGTCAGTATCAGCATGATGTAAGTCAGGTGAAACTGGCGCGCAGTCTCGATGCCGTGGTGGAGGATTGCGTGAACGCCGTGGGTGTGGATGTCAACACCGCCTCGGCTCCTCTGCTCAAACGCGTATCCGGTCTGAATCAGACGCTGGTGAACAACATCATCGATTTCCGCAACGCCAACGGGCGCTTCCGCAGTCGCAACGATCTCAAGAAAGTGCCGCGTTTCGGCGATAAATCCTTCGAGCAGGCGGCAGGCTTTCTGCGCGTGAACGACAGCGACAATCCACTCGATGGCTCCGCAGTACATCCGGAGTCCTATGGTGTCGTGGAGGCTATCGCGAAGCGTCACGGCCGCACAGTGAAGTCGATCATCGGCGACGTGAGTTTCATCCGCTCGCTGAATCCGCAGGATTACGTGACACCTGCATTCGGACTGCCGACCATTCAGGACATTTTGCGCGAGCTGGAGAAGCCGGGTCGCGATCCGCGTCCGGAATTCAAGACGGCGGAGCTGCGCGACGGCGTGGAAAAAATCAGCGACCTGACGCCGGGCATGACGCTGGAGGGCACCATCACCAACGTCACCAACTTCGGTGCGTTCGTGGATATCGGTGTGCATCAGGATGGTCTGGTGCATATCTCCGCGCTGTCGGAGAAGTTCATCAAGACCCCACACGAGGCCGTGAAGGCGGGCGATATCGTCAAGGTGAAAGTGCTGGAGGTCGATCTGGAACGCAATCGCATCGCTTTGACGATGCGGCTTGGGGATGAATTGCCTGTTGCGGGCGCTTCCACGGCGGGCAAGCAGGGCGATTCGAATCGGCGCAATCAGACGCAGTACGCGCAGAAGCAGAAGAAGGACTTCGAAGCGGCTGCTGCCAACAAGCGTCAGGTGGGCACGATGGCGGCGCTGTTCGAGCAGGCCCTCAAGAAAAAATAATGCGCTAATGTGGGAGCGGGCCTGCCCGCGATTAGTTCGCCTGAGAGATAAGCCCATCGCGAGCAGGCTCGCTCCCACAAGGCCCGCTCCCACACTTCATGATCAGAACCGGTAAACAAATCCCGCGTCGACACTGCGTTCTGTGCCCACATAGATGCCTTGCCGCAGGCTGGCCATATAACGCTTGTCCGCCAGATTCCTGATGCTGCCACTGAATGACAGCTGGCTGTTCACTTCGTAGACCATATTCAGATCGAGCAGGGTGTAACCCTTGATGCGCCCGGTGTAGAAGCCGGTGAGGCTTTCCGCGATCGCCACCGTGTTGGCGACATCGGTGAATTGTGCGCCCGTGTGATGCAGGTTCACGGATGAGCGCAGACCACCGACGCTGTAGTCGAGGCTCAGGTTGCTTGTCCACTCCGGCGTGTAGGTGATGCGGTTGCCATCGGGAGTGTTGATGGTGCCGTTGGCGTTATAGCGATTGCCTTTGAACTCGGCATCCGGAACCCAAGTTGTATTGCCGTTGATGCTGAAGCCCGCGCCCAGATCGAATCCGGCTCCAAGCTCCAGACCCTGGTGGAGGGTTGCTCCGCCATTGGTGCGCTGAAACTGACTGTTGCTGTTGGTCGGGATGATCTGGTTGTCGAAATCCATACGGAAAGCGGCCATCTCGTAGTTCAGGCGACCATTGCCACCACGCAACCCCACTTCCATATTCAGGGAACGTTCGGCATCCAGTTGCTGGTCCTCCAGGCCATCGAGCGCATCGCTGTTGAGTGCCGGCGAGAAAGCCTTGTAGGCACTGGCGAACAGTTGCAGGTCCGGCGTGAACTGCCAGGTCAACCCGGCACCCGGCAGATACTCGGTATTGGAGCTGCCGGCCGTCGCGCCTTGTGCCGGCGTACGACGACGATCCTTGCGATCCTGTGCGTATTTTTCGATGCGCAAACCGGCGGTCAGCGCCACGTTTTCAGTCAGCTGCAAAAGGTTCTGCCCGTAGAGAGCGACGCTATCTGCCGAGTCGCGCACATTTTTGCTGAGCGGTCCGGTGCGGGGAGTGGTGCGGGTGGCGGCCACGGTGACGTCATCCATTGTCTCTGTCATGTAACGCAGGCCTAACTCTGCTTCGCTGGTCATGCCGAACAGCGAATGTGCCAGTTGCAGACGGCTCTCGGCACCGAAGCGTTCGAACGAGCGATTGTTGCCATTGAGCGTGTCGTTGTAGACCCAGCTGCGCGCAGCAGCAGACGCCGCGTTGTTGGTATTGAAGCGCCAGTAATCGCGCCAGGTCTCGCTGCCGTACACCAGTGTATTCAGGCGCGCGGTGTCGCTGATTTCCCATTCGTGGTTGAGATCGATAGAGCGGCGGCCGGACAGGAGCCAGTCGTCCGCTGCCGGGTTGTCGCGGCTGCCGGCGTAATATTCATTCAGGAAGATGCCACGGTAAGAGATGTTGGCGTCGCTCCTGTAGTCGGAATACTTGAGGCTGAGTGACTGATTATTGCCGATCTGCAGGCCGGTTTTGACCACGATGTCGGTCATGCCATAACCCTTGTCCATGAAGCCGTCGCTCTCATCGCGAGTGGCCAGGATTCCGAACACCGCGTCGCCTGAGGGCGAGCTTCCACCGGCCTCCAGAGTCGCTTCACGGGAATTGAATGAGCCGCCACGCAGTGATAGTTGCACGCCGTCTGCCGGCTGTCTCGTGATGTAATTGATGACGCCGCCGATGGTGCTCGGGCCGTAGCGCAGAGATGCGGCGCCCTTGAGGACCTCAATGCCTTCCATGCGCTGCACGCGTGGATTGTAGTAACGGCCATTGCCGACAAAGAGGCCCGGGGCCACAGGGACGCCGTCTTCGAGAATCAGCGTCTTGTAGTCGGCAGAACTGAGGCCGCGCATGCCGATGTTGGCGACGATCGCGCTTTCTTCTTCCGGCTTTACAGTGACTCCCGGCACCGTGCGCAGGATGTCTTCGGTGGAGCGGGGCTGGTTCAGCTCCATCTGTTCCAGACTCACAATGGACACCGCACCGGGCTGGCGCAGGGCTGCATTTTCTTCCTTGCCAATCACATAGATCGCGGGCAAGTCGCGCTCGCTGTCACCGTTGTCACGCTGTTCTGCGGCTTGCGCGAAGAGAGGCTGGCTGGTCAGCAGGCTGGTGGCGGCCAGCGCCAGAACCAGGGGCTTGACGGTGAATTGGGAGGTAGAAAAGCGGTGTTGCATTTGATTCTCCGTGGGGGCAACGAGTCTGTGAGCATGAAAGGCGGGAATGCGCCGCTTCAGCTGTTGAGAAACATTATACGGATGAGAATCATTATCATAAATAGCGAAAGTTAAGGTTTTCTGATGGCGTGTGGGAGCCAACTCTTGTGCTTTCTTACCACTGACTGTGGGAGCCTGCCTGCAGGCGATCAGAATGCAGGTTTAGTGCGTGATTCTATCGCCTGCAGGCAGGCTCCCACATAGACAGGTTCGCAAAAAACAGGTTCGCACAAGGGTTGATACGCAACCTCAGCGGCGCGGCTTCTGCATGCGCTTGGCCGCGAATTTCGCGGTTGGGCGGCCACCGGAGGGGCTGGCGGATTTCTTCTCGGCGGGCACGAGCTGGTGCGGCGCGTCGCCGATCATGTCTTCGCGGCCCATGTCCTTGAGCGCCTGGCGCAACAGCGGCCAGTTCTTCTCGTCGTGGTAGCGCAGGAAGGCTTTCTGGATGCGGCGTTGTTCGATCTCGCGCACGATGCTGACGCGCTCGCTCTTGTAAGTGACCTTCTTGAGCGGATTCTTGCCGCTGTGGTACATCGCCGTGGCCAGCGCCATCGGGGACGGGTAGAAGGTTTGCACCTGGTCCGGTCTGAACTTGTTCTTCTTCAGCCACAGGCCGAGGTTGAGCATGTCTTCGTTGTCGGTGCCGGGGTGGGCGGCGATGAAGTAGGGGATGAGGTACTGCACCTTGCCGGCCTTTTTGGAGAAACGGTCGAACATCTCCTTGAACGCGTCATAGGAGCCGATGCTCGGCTTCATCATCTTGGACAGTGTGTTCTCTTCGCTGTGCTCCGGCGCAATCTTCAGGTAGCCGCCGACGTGGTGCGTCACGAGCTCTTCCACATATTCCGGGTCGCGGATCGCCAGGTCGTAACGCAGGCCGGACGCAATCGCCACGCGCTTGATGCCGGGGATCATGCGCGCCTTGCGATACAGCGCGGTCGTGTGTTTGTGGTCGGTGTCCAGATGCTGGCAGATGGTCGGGTATACACAGGACAGCCGACGGCAGTTCTTCTGGATCTTCTCGGATTTGCAATTGAGGCGATACATATTCGCCGTCGGGCCGCCGAGGTCGGAGATGGTGCCGGTGAAGCCGGGCACCTGATCGCGGATCTGTTCTATCTCTCTGAGGATGGACTCCTCGGAGCGGCTCTGGATGATGCGCCCCTCGTGCTCGGTGATCGAGCAGAAGGTGCAGCCACCGAAGCAGCCGCGCATGATGTTGACCGAGGTCTTGATCATGTCATAGGCCGGAATCTTGGCGTCGCCATAACTGGGGTGAGGACGGCGCTGGTACGGCAGATCGAATACGCCATCCATCTCATCGGTTTCCAGCGGGATTGGCGGCTGGTTGATCCAGATTTCCTTGGTGTCGTGCTTCTGCACCAGCACGTGGGCGTTGTGCGGGTTGGATTCCTGATGCAGCACGCGGGACGCGTGGGCGTACAGGGCCGGGTCGTTCTTCACCTTGTTGTAGGAGGGCAGGCGAATGTAAGTCGTTTTCTTGTCCAGATCGTTCTTGCGATGCAGCGGCATCGGGATGATGCGGATCGGGCTGACGGTTTCCGGAACAGGTGTTTCGTTGGTGGCGGCTGAACCGTCAGTCGCGCAGCTCTGCGTCTCCGGATCTTTGTACTCGTAGGGGTTGGGCATCGCATCGATCTTGCTCGGCCAGTCGATGCGCGTCGAATCGATCTCGGTCCAGCCTTCTGGCACGGCGTCCAGCAACACGGCGGTGCCGCGGATATGGGTCATCTCGGCGATGGAGTGTCCAGCCGCAATCTGCTGGGCCACCTCGACCAGGGCGCGCTCGGCGTTGCCATAAAGAAGGATGTCGGCGTTCGAATCGATCAGCACAGACTTGCGCACCTTGTCGCTCCAGTAATCGTACTGGGCGATGCGGCGCAGGCTGGCCTCGATGCCGCCAATGACGATCGGCGTGTCGTAATAGGCCTCACGGCAGCGCTGGCTGTAGACGATGACGGCGCGATCCGGGCGTTTGCCTGCCACCCCATCGGGCGTGTAGGCGTCGTCGGTGCGGATGCGCAGGTCGGCCGTGTAGCCGTTGATCATGGAGTCCATGTTGCCAGCGGTCACACCGAAGAACAGGTTGGGCTTTCCCAGCACCTTGAACGGGTGTGCTGATTTCCAGTCGGGCTGGGCGATGATGCCGACCCGAAAGCCCTGTGCCTCCAGCATGCGGCCGATCACGGCCATGCCGAAGCTCGGGTGGTCCACATAGGCGTCGCCGGTGACGAGGATGATGTCGCAGCTGTCCCAGCCCAGCGCATCCATCTCTGCGCGGGACATAGGCAGATAGGGTGCCGTGCCGAAACACTCCGCCCAGTATCTTGGGTAGGAGAAGAGCGGGCGAACTTGCTGGTCGGTCGCGGTCTGAGTCATGGTATTACTTCATGTATTGCTATCGAAAATTCAGAAACGGCGCCAGCGCAAAGCTGTTGCCATTCACGTCAACATTGCCATCCCGTAGATTGGCCTTGAGTACTACCTTGCCGTCGGCTTCCGTCAGCAAGCCCTGCGTTGTATAGGCCTTCGCGGCTGCTGCCAGCGAACTCCCTGCCACCGTCTCGGCGTTGGCGGCAATCTCCAGCGTCACCTCCAGCATGTGCAGCATGGTGGCTGGCTCGATCTGTTCCAGAGACGTCAGGGACGGCAGGCCCGGCCAGCTCATGTCCAGCGTCGCCGCGTGCGCGCCACCCCAGGCCTGCAGATTGAGAGTGCTGGTCTGTTGCATCGGTGCCTGCAGCAGGTGCAGTGCCAGCGTCTCGTTGTGCTCGGCGATGCGCTCCTGCAGTTGCGGGGCGGTCATGGCTTGCATCATGCCCTGCGTCTCGCGCAGAAAGCTCAGATATTCCGTGGCCAGTGTCTCGTCGATTCCTGCAAGTTGGGTCGTCAGGGTCAGAGATTCAAGGGGCAGGGCAGATTCGATCCGGGCAACGCCCAGAGTCTGCTCCAGTGTTATGGCGTTTGTGTCGGCTTGCTGGCGGGCGGCATAGTCTATGCTAATCCCGTGCATGGTCAAGCTTTCACCGTCGGCCGCTATCAATGTCCCCACTAAAGGCAGCGCGGGCAGGTCTTTGATCTGCAGGCGCTGAGCGGCGATGCTCAGCGTCCCGGGCAACGGGGTCGTACTCAATTCGTTGCTGTGGGCATGCACCGTCGCCTGACTGGCGACGGCGTTGTAGAGCGAATTGAGCACCTGTACCTCGCTACTGCTCATGTGCAGGTCGGCTGCGCCATTGGCCGCCAGCGTCAGGCTGGCCTGCAGGTCCGCCAGCGTCACTGCGGTCGGTTGCAGCGGGCCGCCCTGCACGGCTTGGAGGCTGAAGGTCTGCGATCCAGCCAACAACTCCAGACGCTGTAAGCCATCCAGCCCCGACAGCACAGTGACCTGGGTGCCAGCACCCTCGGCGAACAACTGCTGCAGGGGATGTTCAGGCGGGAGTCCGCTGATGACCGGGGTCAGATGTGCCCAGGCCACGCCCGGCCGCAGACCGCTGTCGGTGGCCAGAAGAGGGCCGTGGGACAGCTGCACGTCGGCCGTCAATGTGATGTCCTCGTAAACGACGCCAGCAATCATCGGCGCGGCCACCGAGATCTGCCCTGCACTGGAGAACCAACCCGATTCCATGCGCAGCACCAGCCCGGGCTGCCCCGTCAGGTCGCGCAACCTTGACTCGGTGCGACTGTCGCTGATCACCAAGCCCATGAGAAAGGGGCTTACTGCCAGTAGCAGGGCCGCCACGGCACCAATGAGTAAAACAACTTTCTTCATAGCTCTCCCGCCTGCCTCCGCCTGCTGATGCTCAATGCGCGGTGCCTGTGCAGCAGCTTAGCAGGATTGGCGAGGGCGCTGGAAGCAATTGAATTGCAAAGGTTTCCGTTATGTTGGCGGGAGACCCTGGGAGGCTGCGACCACTCAGCGTCGTTCTGGGGATTGCCTGCGTGCCGGTGCTAGCTCAGCCCGCTGGATGCCTTCACTGCGGAGATTCCTTGAGCATCTCGATATGCGGAATGTCGTCTTCGTCGTACGGCGCGGAGACGGCAGTGAAGCCGAGGCTGCTGTAGAAACTCTGCAGATAGAGCTGGGCGGAAATTCTGATGTCGACGCGCGCGCTTTCTGCGGCATAGGACTCGCTGACGAGCGTCAGCGCCCTCTGCATCAATTCGCGCCCGAGTCCGGTGCCGCGCTGGGCCAGCGCTGTGCAGACACGGCCTATGGATGCCTCCTGGTACTTCAGCCCTGGAGGCAGCAGGCGACAATAAGCGACGATGCATCCTTGCCGTACTGCGAACAGATGCAGTGCCGAGCGATCACAGCCGTCCGCGTCCAGGTAGACGCAATTCTGTTCGATGACAAATACCTGCTGGCGCAGTTGCATCATTCGATAGAGCTCTTCCGTGCTCAGCGCCGCAAATGTCTTGTGTAACCACTCCATTCTTGACTCTCAGTTTTAACTTCTCAGTACTCGACCATGTTGCCGTTGCGCAGGCCCAGCTGGTACTGCAGGCGCGCATTGTCCATGTTGCGTTCGGTGTCCGTCAGGAAGCGGGTGCGCACATCCAGATTGCCATTGAGTACGAGGACATCGCCAATCCGCACCGCTGTGCGGGGGTCACCGCGGGCGACAAAGTTGCCCAGACTCATGCCCAGCGAGCAATGCCCGCCGACGAAAGGAATGTAGGGATTGCGACCATTGTCGCCGGTGGCGGCAACGAATTTGCTCATGTTCTCGGCGCTGGCAAAGCACCAGGTCACACTCTGATGGTCGGCCTTATGGGCGGCGCAGTCAGCCACCGTAACCTTGTGACTGTCATACGCATCTACCAGGTCATACGCAATCACCTTGCCTTCTTCCATGCGCGAGAAACCGATGCCTTCGTTGGCAATGATGGCCGTCGGCAGTTCGGCGGCGGAGGCGCTGACAGGCAGAATTGCGGACAGCAAAGACAAAGAAGATAGAAGCAGTGTTGCCAGAGTGGCGGATCTCGGATGCATGATTTTTCCTTTATTGTTGTTGACTGAGGAAACGCAAAAGCAAAAAAACGGATTGACCGTTGACGATACCATATAACAATGTGTGCCTTCTTGCCACGGCCGTGTCACCGGGGGCAGGCGCTGCTTTCAACTCGGCCTGATGTATTTGCAGCATTAGTCGCTATAATCCGGGCATTAGAACAATAAGCGCTGCCTGCAGCGGACAACCAGAGCCAGGGGGATCACCAGTGAGTGAAGTGACGAGTTCGGCGCAGCGTGAATCCGGGTATCAGGTGGACACGTTGCTGGTGCAGGCCCACGGTATAGCCGCATTCGTGACGCTGCTGATAGCGGTAGTCTTCGGTATCCTCGTCTCGCTGCAGTTCTTCCTTCCGGATTTTGCCGCCAATCTGCTGCCCACCTGGGGCCGCATGCGCTATGCGCACACCCAGGGCATCATGCTCGGCTGGCTCGGCAACGCCTTCCTCGCCTTTCTCTACCATGCGGTGCCGATTCTGACGGGGCGTCCTGTCACCAGTCGCAAGCTGGGTCTGTGGCTGTTCGGTATCTGGAACTTTGCGGTGATGCTGCCGGGCTGGGTGCTGGTGCTGGCCGGGGTCAGTCAGCCGCTGGAGTGGGCGGAGTTTCCCCTGCCGGTGGACGCTTTCGTGGTGCTCGGTTTCGTGCTGGCGGCGGTGCAGTTTCTGCCGCCATTCTTCCGGCGCGGTATCGCCAATCTCTATGTTTCAAGCTGGTACATCATCGGCGCGCTGGTCTTCACGCTGCTGTCCTATCCGATGGGCAACATCGTGCCGGAGTTCGTCCCCGGCGCGGCGGGCGCCGCCTTCAGCGGCCTGTGGATTCACGACGCGGTGGGCCTGTTCGTAACG
>CAIRBI010000091.1 GCA_903876785.1 uncultured Gammaproteobacteria bacterium | reverse complement strand
GTCGGAGCACTGGTTTACGGTTCGATTTATTCGATCAGCCAATAATGTCGCTATCGATAGCGCGGAAGTGCATGTTGGCACCAAGTCGGCACCAAGTCGGCACCAAGTTGAAGTGATGCTTAAATGTCATGAAAATCAGAGTATTAAATCACTTATGGCGGTTCTTGATCGCACTGATCGCACCAAGTTCAGGCACCAAGTGCTAACTCCTCTTTTGGATGCTGGTCTGGTCGAAATGACTATTCCCGACAAACCTCGCAGCAGCCTGCAACGTTATCGATTGACGGAAGCGGGGTGGCATTTCGTGGCGTTGCACTACAAAAACAGTACAAGAACAGGGTCAGTGAAAAGACCAAAGACGGTCAGTGATTCATAGTGTGAAATACCTGAGTGATTTTAAGGTGCGGTTTCGCATTTTTCAGGGGGGATTCAAAATCGGTATACCATGCTATTGCAGCAAGCTCAGCAGTGTCTCCTTGTCCACAGGCTGACCGATGGAGCCCGCCTCATTGAAGAGATTGTCGGCCAGCGCCTGCTTTTGCTGCTGCATCAGCTGAATGCGCTCTTCCACCGTGTCGGAGGCCACCAGTTTGTACACAAACACAGGTTTGTCCTGGCCGATCCGGTGCGCGCGGTCGGTGGCCTGATTTTCCACGGCCGGGTTCCACCATGGATCCATGTGAATGACAACGTCCGCTGCGGTGAGGTTGAGGCCGCTGCCTCCGGCCTTCAGGCTGATCAGGAATACGCGCACTTCGCCGCTCTGAAACAGATCGATGGCCTCCTGGCGTTTGCGGGTCTGGCCTGTGAGTTTTGCGTAACCGATCTCCAGAATCTTCAGCTCTTCTTCGATGAGCGCGAGCACTTCCGTAAATTGTGAAAAGATCAGCATGCTGCGGCCTTCCTCCAGGAGTTGGGGCAGGGTCTCCGTGAGCCATTCCAGCTTGGCGTGCTCGCGGATGTTGGCTGCCTTTTCCAGCTTGACCAGCCGCGGATCGATGCAGGCCTGGCGCAGTTTCAGCAACGCATCCAGAAACTGGATGTGGCTGCGCTGCATGCCCTGGCTGGCGACCAGATCGCGAATGCGCTTCTCCATGCTCACGCGGATGCTCTCGTACAGCGCGCGCTGTTTGCCCTGCAATTCCACGTATTGCACGATCTCGGTCTTGGCGGGGAGTTCTTTGACCACCTGACTCTTGGTGCGCCGGAGCATAAAGGGAGCGACCCGGCGCGCCAGTGCCGTCTGACGATCAAGGTTGCCGCTCTTCTCAATCGGATTTCTGAATTGTCCCTGGAAGCTTTTGCGTCCGCCTAACAGGCCAGGCAACACAAAATCCATCAGCGACCAGAGTTCACCCAGGTGATTTTCCAATGGTGTACCGGTCAGGCACAGGCGCATCTTGCTGTTCACCTTGTGTACGAGTTGGGTCACTTTGTTGGCCGGGTTCTTGATGACTTGCGCTTCGTCGAGAATCAACACGCTGAAGGTGTGCTTCTCGTACTGTTTACTGTCTCGCAATAACAGCGGATATGTGGTCAGCACGACATCGCTGTGCTTGATTTCCTTGAAGGCAGCCGCGCGTTCCGGGCCATGAATCAGCGTGATCTTGAGGTCGGGAGTGAAGCGAGCGGTCTCGTGCATCCAGTTGCCAGTCAGGCTGGTCGGCGCGACGATCAGTGCTGGCTGAGTCAGCGCACCGCTATCTTTCAGGTGCTGCAGAAATGCCAGCGCCTGCAGCGTTTTGCCCAAGCCCATGTCGTC
This sequence comes from uncultured Gammaproteobacteria bacterium, assembly GCA_903876785.1. GTDB lineage: Bacteria > Pseudomonadota > Gammaproteobacteria > Pseudomonadales > Pseudohongiellaceae > UBA5078. Next base: position 4,268 of record CAIRBI010000091.1, on the reverse strand, counting down.
AGCCAGAATGCCGCCGAGGCTGTAGCGCCATAAAAATGCCAGCCAGTTGAGACCGTCCTGCTGATAAGGACGCAGCTCTGCCTGCAGCTTCGGTGACACGGCGAGCGCTTCGATACCGCTGAAGTCCTGCAACTGCGTCAGCAGTGCTCTGGTCAATGGCGCCGCACGGTCGTCGAGATTTGGCAGGTCCTGCAATTGTGCAACTTGAAAGGCTGCCAGGCGGATCGGCTTGTTGAGTTGTTTGCGCGAGTAAAGCTCAGTGATCAGATCGCGTATCGTGTTAAGCGCCTTGGTATCGACTTGCACCCATTCGCCGTCGACCACCACCAGCATTTTCTCCGGCGTACCCCGGCTCAACCACATTTCGACGATAGTGGCGGTGTTCAGTTGACGCCCTTCGCTCAGCGGCAATGTCAGGGCCAGCTCGAACCAGTGGTTGGGTTCGTCTTGAATCGCAAAGTCGAAGGCGGTACTGGTCACATTCAGGCTGAAATCATCGGCGGTGCGAATCTGCCAGCCAGCCCTCTGCAATTCTGGAATCTGAGTGTCAATAAAGTGCTGCCAGAAGGGGACCAGATCGTCGGGCGAGCCAAGCTCTGGCGACCATGCATATCGGTGTTCGGCCACTGCGTTAAAGAGCAAGAGCCCGAGTCCCTGCAGGTGATCCTGGTACGCGGATTCCTGTTGGAAATCCCGGTGGATCTGGTAGTGCTTGCCGTCAATCAGACGCGGCTCGTATCGGATTTTCGCGCCGGTTACATAGGCGGGGGCGCAGGACTCAGTGGCATATTCGTAATGCAGCAGCGCGGCGGGCAGCCGTGCATCCGGAAACACCTGCGCGAGCACCAGGGTCAGGCACGGAACCGGCTGATTGACTTCGATGAACTCGGGTACTTCGACAGGGACAGCCAGCTGCTCTGGTTTGAACACCTGGCGCAGTTGCAAAGCGACGTCGGAAATCTTGTCGACGGGGACAGGTGGCATTCTGCGCAGATGCGCGAGTTGTAGTGCAGAAAGTGGCGTGATGAGCTCGCCGATTGCAGCGGACTCGATATCCAGATAGCACGGCGGAACCGTTTCAATCATCAACCATTGATTGCGACCTGCGATAAAGGCTTGCAGCTCGTAGTGGCTGGCTGTCTGCCCCCAATGCCACTGCACTGTCTCCGGCCTGCCGCGCGTGACCGCTTGCCCGGCGAGCAGGAGTCTGTTGCTGTCCAGCATGTGCTCCAGCGCCAGCCGTGTGGCCTCGCCACTCAGCTCGCACGCCGTGTATCCCGATATGCGCGGCAACAACTGCAATATGGTGAGGTCGAGTGGCTGCAGATGACGCGGCATATCCCAGCGCAGGGAATAATAATCAGGCGTGTAATGTGTGATCTGGCTCCAGTTGCCGTCTTTCTTCAGGTAGGCCTTTTTAAAAACCACGTGTACCACTGCGTTGATAATCACCAGTTCGTAAAGCAGGTAGTGCCGGCCCGGAATGAGAGAATCTTCTGGTTTCGCGAGCGCTGTGGGCAATGCAGTCAGCCAGCTTTCCAGAGCAGAGCGTTCCTGCTTCGGATTGGTGATGGTGGTGGGACTGCTACTGGTACTGCTACCGCTACGGACAGGGGATGTTCCGGCCTTGTTTTCCTGCAGCCATTGCAGCGCGCCCGCCACGGCGTGCTTGCAGTCAGTGGCGATCGGGCAGCTGCAGTCGCCAATCAGAATGCCATTTTCCACACTCAGCTCCACGCGATAAGTGTTGCGGCCTGATCCTTTGACATGGGCGATAAACCGGGATTGCCCGGGGTAGCTCTGTTTGATCGTGGCGCGCCGCTGGTGGTAATACTGAAGGCCACGATCGAACGTCGCCCCGGGGGCCATTTCCTTGATGTCGTTAACGGAGAAGTGCATGTTGGCTTAGTGGGTTTGAGGCGACAAAGGTGAGCATTGTATCCCGCTTAGCTCTGAAACAGACAAATGCTTCCTTTTTGCCGGTTCTTGGCTTCGTACATGGCTTGATCGGCGTGATGCAGAATCTGCCCCGGCAATTCTGACAAAGGGTTAAAGATCTTGATGCCGAAAGAGCCCGTGCAGCGATGACTGATCTGCTGCACAAGTTGTTGCTCTGCATTGTGTTTGTCGAGCGTGTAGGTTTCCGCCAGGCGCTGGCTGATGCCTTCGGCCACGGCTCGTGCGTCGGCGGCGGTTGCCTTGTATTCATGCCCAAGATTGGTCAGCAGAATGACAAACTCGTCACCCCCCAACCGGGCGGCAGTGCCACTTGTGCCCAGCGCCTGTCGGATGCGCGCGGCCGCTTGCCGCAGCAGCGCGTCGCCAACCGAATGCCCGTGGCTGTCATTGAGAATCTTGAAGTTGTCCAGATCAAACAAAATCACGGCGCCGAATTCTCCCGTCGTTTTTCCATCATCGATAGCCAGTCGCATCTGCTCGTAGAAGTGACGGCGATTCGGCAGTCCGGTCAACTCATCATGACTGGCGATCATCTTGGCTTTCCATTCGGCGTATTCCTTCTGCATCAACAGCATGCCGGTGGCCACACAGACATGCAGAATGGTGATCGGCAGAAAGGTCAGTGTCTGCACGATGCCTTCAGCGTTGAAGCCTTCCAGTTGATACAGCCCCAGCAGAATGGCGCCGGGGCGTATCAGGGCGACGGCAATACCGACTGTCATTGCCGCCTTCAGGATGTCTTCGCCGCGACCGACGCTCGGCAGTGGATTGGTCAGCAGCAGATACAGCAGGATGCCGTTTTGCAGGGCACTGATGCCCCCCAGCAACACTACTCTGGCATTGATGTCGTCGAGAAGGAGTGGAAAGTACACCAGGATGATCAGGACGGGTGCCCATATCAGCCACGGCTGGATCCGGCGGTTCTGAAAGCTCAGGATGCCTGCGGCAAACAGCGCATAGCTGCTGGCGATCAGAGTATTGGCGACCACGATGGAGAGAAGGTCAGGAATAGTCCCGCGCATGGTGAGCATGGCAAACGCCAGACCGTTGATTCCAAACGCAGCGCCCCATGCCAGCAGACTTTTGTCCCGGCCATAACCCACCACTGCAATCATCACTGCCAGCGCAAAGTTGATCGAAATCAGGAAAACCAGACTGGTGGGGATATCGATGATCATGAGCGGCAGAACAAAGCGTCCGAATTCAATGTCAATGGAATTCTGACCATGGCATGGCGGTTAGCAGATAGTCAAGTCAATCATTCCATTAAGTAGCAACGCGAACGCGCCACGCTTCAAATCCTCATGCCCCGCTGTTCCGGAGTCCAGCGCGCGATATCGATCTGCGCGGCGCCGATCCCCAGCGCGCGCACCCACTTCGCGCAGGCATCCAGCGTGCTCCAGGTCTTGATGCCGCCCGCGACGGTAGTGGCCGTGACGGTGGAGCCGGGCGTGTCGGCCTCGACGTGGAAAAGGCTGCCATCGCCGATGATGCGGATCTTCTTCACCGCACCGGCTTCGATCAGGGCACGCAGCGTCTTCTCATTCATCGCCAGGCTGCTCAAACAGAGACTGTTGTTCGGGAATCGAGATGCCATTGGCCTCGCAGTGCTTGCGGATCAGCACCTCGATCAGATTGGCGATCGAGCGGTGGTCCTGCAGCGCGGCGATGCGGGCAGCTTCCTTGATGCGAGGGTCGATACGCAGATTGAGCGTGGCGGTTTTGGAGGGGGTCATGGTGTGGTGCTTTGTGTTGTTGGAGTAATTTCAGTGTAACGCAGAAGTGTAGATAGGCAAGCGAAGTTTGCTGGACGCTAGCCAACAGTGAGAAACTCTCAAGAACGCTACTGACATGCGACTTCTGAAAAACAGGGTGCTGGGAAAACTATGAATGAGATTATCGATGCGCTGAAGCAGTTTCGGGATGAGCGTGACTGGAACCAGTTTCATAACCCAAAGGATCTGTCGCTGGCCCTGAGCATTGAGGCCAGTGAACTGCTGGAGGTTTTTCTGTGGAAATCAGCAGAGGAGGCTGACACTCAAAAAGTTCGAGAAGAACTGGCGGATGTATTTGCCTATGCTTTTCTCCTTGCCGATGCGTATCAACTCGACGTGAAGGAAATCATCTTGGACAAGATTGCTCGCAACAAAGAAAAGTATCCGGTGGACAAGGCCAGGGGTTCCGCAAAGAAATACACTGAGCTATAGAAGTTCAGACTCCTGCCATTCCACACATTAAGCTCATCCAAGACTTCGTGATTTCAATCCGGCTGCCCGCGCGCGACGTATGTATTGATTGTATTCACACTC
>CAIRBI010000090.1 GCA_903876785.1 uncultured Gammaproteobacteria bacterium | reverse complement strand
CGATCTGCGAACCGCGATCAGAGAATGGTCTCCGCACGCACTGACACGCAAAAGGCGAACACAGAAAATGAACGAATTGACGCATCTTGATGCACAAGGGAATGCCCGCATGGTGGACGTTGGCGGCAAGGCCATCACCAGCCGTTCTGCCACGGCGCAGGCGACAGTCGCCATGTTGCCCGCGACGCTGCAGCTGATCATTGCCGGAGGGCACAAGAAGGGCGATGTGCTGGCGGTGGCCAGAATTGCCGGCATTCAGGCTGCCAAGAAGTGCTCTGACCTGATTCCATTGTGCCATCCGCTGATGCTGAATTCTGTGAATGTCGATTTTGAAATGGATGAAGAAGCCAGCCGCATCATCATTACCACAGTCTGCAGCCTTGATGGCAAGACCGGTGTGGAGATGGAGGCGCTGACGGCTGCGTCGGTCGCTGCATTGACCATCTATGACATGTGCAAAGCAGTGGACAAGGGCATGGTGATCGAGAAGATCTGCCTGCAAGAGAAGCTCGGTGGCAAGTCCGGGCACTATCGTCGTAACGGAGAATAAATGGTTACGCTAACAATCAATTTTTTCGCCAGCTTGCGCGAGGAACTCGGCGCTTCCGGGGAGACCTTGCCGCTGCCGGAGCAGGTCACGAATGTAGCGCAACTGGTCGACTATCTGGTCGGCCTTCGAGGCGAACGCTGGGCGGTACTGCAGGACAACACTCGCGTCCTGGTCGCTGTCGATCACACCATCGTGCAACGCTCCCATGCGCTGCGCGGCGGCGAAGAGGTGGCCTTCTTTCCACCGATGACGGGGGGCTGAAGGTGATTCTGGTACAGACACAGGACTTCGATAGCGCCGAGCAATACCGTTGCCTGCGCGAGGAGGCCGACAATCCCGGCGCGATAGTCACGTTCACTGGCCTGGTGCGGGAGTTTTACGAGCACAACAGCGGCAGTGAGCCGCGCGTGGAGGCGCTGTTTCTGGAGCATTACCCCGGCATGACCGAAAAGGCGCTGGCCGACATCGAGGCGCAGGCCCGCTCACGCTGGGATGTGCAAGCTTGCCGGGTGATTCACAGGGTCGGGGAGTTGCATGGCGGCGATCAGATTGTCTACGTCGGTGTCGCCAGCACCCATCGCGGCGATGCTTTTGCCGCCGCCGAGTTCATCATGGATTACCTGAAGAGCCGTGCGCCGTTCTGGAAGCGCCAGAGCACGACTGCCGGCGAGCAGTGGATCGAGAGTCGCGCGGCGGATGAGGCGGCTTTGCAGCGCTGGGATGCCGTCAAGAGTGATCCGGACGTTCCGCACTGAATTTGCACTTAACAGCATCAACTACACGTCCAGCAGCGTCGATTCGCCGGGCTGCAATGCCGCTAGGCTCCACGGCCCAATGCTGTAGCGGATCAGGCGCAGCGTAGGGAATCCAACTGCGGCAGTCATGCGCCGGACCTGCCGGTTCCTGCCTTCGAAAAGCGTCAGTTCCACCCAGGATGTCGGAATGGCCTTGCGCTCTCGAATTGGCGGGTTGCGGGGCCAGACTTTGGGTTCCGGCAGCAGGCGCGCCCTGGCGGGTCTGGTCATGCCATCGTTCAGCAAGACGCCTTCTGCCAGCTTCTGCAACGCTTCCTCGTCAATCAATCCTTCTACCTGTGCCCAGTAGACTTTCCCCATCTTGTGGCTGGGGTCGCTGATCCTCTGCTGCAGCTTGCCGTCGTCGGTGAGCAGCAGAAGGCCTTCCGAGTCCCGGTCCAGGCGTCCTGCTGGATAAAATCCTGGTGTCCTGACGCAGTTGGCAAGCGTGTTTCTGCCAGTGTCATCGGTGAACTGCGACAGCATGTCATAGGGTTTGTTGAGCAGAATCAGTCGCGCCATCGGGTCTCCGGACAGTCTCAGATGCAGCGCAAACATGCCCCAATCGCGGGCTTTCCCGATGGTGTCGGCAGGTGGCGCGCGGCTATTCTAACAAAGCTCGTGCTGCTATACTCGGCCGCAAAATTTGGCGCCGGCGCAGGCGCTCAACCTCAAGCCCGCTGTCGTTAAAAGGAACTGAAATGACCACTGCCTCGACGATTATCTACACCATCACTGACGAAGCTCCTGCACTGGCGACCTACTCTCTGCTGCCAATCATCAAGACCTTTACCGCCCCGGCCGGTATCAATGTCGACACCAGGGATATATCTCTGGCAGGGCGAATTATTGCCAATTTTCCAGACAATCTGACTCCCGCACAGCGTCAGTCCGATGCCCTCGCCGAACTTGGCGAGCTGGCGCAGACACCTGAGGCCAACATCATCAAGCTGCCTAACGTCAGCGCCTCCATTCCGCAGTTGCAGGCCGCCGTCAAGGAGCTTCAGGCACATGGTTACGCTGTGCCGGATTACCCCGAGGACGCCCGTACCGAAGCCGAGAAAGAGATCAAATTGCGCTACGCCAAGGTGCTCGGTAGTGCAGTGAACCCGGTGCTGCGCGAGGGCAATTCGGACCGGCGTGTAGCAGCCCCCGTCAAGGAGTTCGCCCGCAAGAATCCGCATTCCATGGGCAAATGGTCAGCGGACTCCAGGTCTCACGTTGCGCATATGAACGATGGCGACTTCTATTCCAGCGAGTTGTCGGCCGTATCTGCTTCTGCAGGCAGTGTGCGTATCGAGTTCGTGGCACAGGACGGTAGTGTAAAAGTGTTGAAGGAGAAGACTTCACTGCAGGCAGGCGAGGTCATTGATGCCTCCGTGATGCGTTGTGGCGCGTTGCGAAAGTTTTTCCAGGCCCAGATCGACGATGCGAAGCAGTCAGGCGTGCTGCTGTCTCTGCATCTGAAGGCGACCATGATGAAGGTGTCCGACCCGATCATGTTCGGCCATGCCGTGACTGTCTACTTCAGTGATGTTTTCAGCAAGCATGCCGCTGTGTTCAAGGAGCTGGGCGTGGATGCAGCCAATGGTCTGGGGGATGTCTACGAGAAGATCAAACGTCTGCCACAGGCGCAGCGCGAGCAGATCGAAGCGGACATTCAGGCGGTGTATCAGACGCGTCCGGCTATCGCCATGGTGGACTCCGACAAAGGCATTACCAACCTGCACGTGCCAAGCGATGTGATTGTCGACGCCTCCATGCCGGCCGCCATTCGCTCCTCCGGCCAGATGTGGGGTGCCGATGGCAAGCTGCACGACACCAAGTTCATGATTCCAGATCGCTGCTATGCGGGCATTTACCAGGAGACCATCGACTTCTGCAAGAAGCATGGGGCATTTGATGTCAGCACGATGGGCAGTGTCGCCAACGTCGGTTTGATGGCACAGAAGGCCGAAGAATATGGTTCACACGACAAGACCTTCAAGGTGCCAGGTACCGGCAATGTTCGAGTGGTAGATGCCAGCGGCGCTACCGTGTTTGAGCACAGCGTGGAGGAAGGGGACATCTGGCGTATGTGTCAGACCAAGGACCTGCCCATCCAGGACTGGGTGAAGCTGGCCGTTACCCGCGCTCGTGCGACGTCCACGCCTGCCATATTCTGGCTTGACGAGAATCGCGCCCACGACGTGCAGTTGATCAGGAAAGTGAAGCAGTATCTGCAGGATCACGATACCAAGGGGCTCGAGATCTTGATCATGTCGCCGGTGGAAGCGATCCGTTTTTCGCTGGATCGAATCAAGGTCGGCAAAGACACGATCTCCGTGACTGGCAACGTGCTGCGTGATTATCTGACCGATCTTTTCCCCATCATTGAGCTTGGCACCAGCGCCAAGATGCTCTCCATTGTGCCGTTACTGGCAGGTGGTGGTCTGTTCGAAACCGGTGCGGGGGGTTCGGCGCCCAAGCACGTGCAGCAGTTCATGGAGGAAGGACATCTGCGCTGGGACTCGCTCGGCGAGTTTCTGGCTCTGGCGGTATCTCTCGAAGATCTGGCCGCCAAGACTAGCAATGCCAAGGCGCAGGTGCTGGCGGACACGCTGAATACCGCGACCGGCCTGTTTCTGGATAATGACAAATCACCGACCCGTCGAGTTGGTCACCTGGACAACCGCGGCAGTCATTTCTATCTCGCTCTGTACTGGGCGCAGGCACTGGCCGCTCAAACTCAGGATCTACAATTGCAGGCACGTTTCGCGAATCTGGCAAAGACCCTGACCGAAAAGGAAGCGGTGATTGTCGCGGAATTGAATGGTGTGCAGGGCAAGCCCGTCGACATCGGCGGTTATTATCAACCGGACACCGCTAAACTCGAGCGCGCCATGCGTCCGAGCGCCACCCTTAACGCGGCCCTTGCCAACGGCTGAGATGCAGTGTCAATGCGGACTGTTGTGTTGTGTTGTGTTGTGTTGTGGTGTTGAGTTGAGTTGAGTTGGCTGCACCTGAACTGTGAGTGCTCCGTCAGCGGCTTCGGCCGCATGACGGAGCAACTTCCCTCAGGCAACTTTACTCACTGTTCTGAATCGTCCTGACTCAGAGGGCGAATATTCGTGGCATGCAGCCCTTTGGGGCCTTCTATCCTCTCAAACGTGACAGTCTGCCCCGCCTTGAGTGTCTTGTATCCTTCCATGCCAATGGCCGAATAGTGAGCAAACAAGTCGTCACCGCCATTGTCAGGGAGAATGAATCCGAACCCTTTTGCATTGTTGAACCACTTCACTTGCCCTGTACTCATGGCAATACTCCTGTTTCACGTGTTGTTGTAATTGTTATACGTTTGTTCGTGTGCCTCTGCTGCCAAAGACACATGCAGTCTCATATAGCCCACGGCTTTCTATCTGTCAACTGGATGGGACTGCGTATTCCTGCCAGTTTGCAACATTCTGCAACACGAATTGCGCAGGAAGCAACCAATCCCGCTCCATTCGACGGCTGGAATTTTCTTTCCGTCTCGACTATTTTCCGGCGTATCATACGACCGTGATTATCTGCAGTTGGGTTCAGGAAAAGGTTAAAAATGCTGGAGCAAGTAAATTCAGGGTGGGTGCCAGTGGCACCGGAAGTCGTCATGGCGCACCGGGAATTCGAAGGTGACGAAGATCAGGATGGCAGCCTTGCAACGGCCGCCACGCGCCCCAAGGTTACCCAGCCACCACTCTACAAGGTCGTTTTGATGAATGACGACTACACTCCGATGGATTTTGTGGTGGATGTGCTGTGTTCGTTTTTCGGAATGAATGTGGAAAAGGCCACACAGATCATGCTCAAGGTGCACACTGAAGGGAAAGCAGTGTGCGGTGTGTTCAGCAAGGACGTTGCGGAAACCAAAGCACAACAGGTAAATGATTACTCGCGAGACTGCGAGCAACCGCTTCTTTGTAATGTAGAAGTCGACAGATAAACGGAAGGCATGACTATGTTGAGCAAAGATCTTGAAGTCACGTTGAACAGTGCTTTTACTGGAGCCAGAAAGAAGCGTCATGAATACATGACGGTCGAACATCTGCTGCTGGCTCTGCTGGACAACGATATTGCGGCCGATGTACTGCTGGCTTGCGGGGCCGATCTGGCGCGCTTGCGGGGCGAGCTGGCGGAATTTGTCGATGCCACAACTCCACTCATTCCGGACCAGGATGCGGACCGGGAGACCCAGCCGACCCTCGGTTTCCAGCGTGTCCTGCAGCGTGCCGTGTTTCACGTGCAGTCCTCCGGCAAGCGCGAAGTGACGGGTGCCAACGTGCTGGTTGCCATATTCAGCGAGCAGGAGAGCCAGGCGGTCTTTCTGCTTCGGCAGCAGGACATTGCCAGGATCGATGTCGTCAACTACATCACTCATGGAACGCCGAAGGTGCATGGCCACAGCGGTCAGCCCGAGCAGGCCCCGCCACCTCAGAACGAGGAGGAGGGCGTTGAGCAGGCCGCCAATGCGTTGGAGAGCTTCGCTACCAATCTGAATCAGCAGGCGCTGATGGGCAAGATTGATCCACTTATCGGCCGCGAGAGTGAAGTTATCCGAGTGATTCAGGTGCTGTCACGACGCCGCAAGAACAATCCCTTGCTGGTCGGCGAGTCCGGCGTTGGCAAAACGGCGGTGATCGAAGGGCTCGCTCTGATGATCGTCGAGAACCAGGTTCCCGACATTCTCAAAGACAATGTCATCTATTCCCTCGACCTCGGATCGCTGCTGGCCGGCACCAAGTACCGAGGAGATTTTGAGAAGCGTTTCAAAGCGTTACTGGCGGAACTTAAGAAAAATCCTAAAGCAATTTTGTTCATCGACGAGATCCATACCATCATTGGCGCGGGTGCTGCCTCCGGTGGCGTGATGGATGCCTCGAACCTGCTGAAGCCTGTCCTGACCTCCGGGGACATGCGTTGTGTAGGCTCCACGACCTATCAGGAATACCGGGGCATTTTCGAGAAAGACAGGGCCTTGTCGCGCCGTTTCCAGAAGATCGATGTCGATGAACCGGACGTCGAGACCACTTACCGTATCCTCAAAGGGCTGAAGTCGCGCTTTGAAGAACACCATGAGTTGCGTTACAGCGACAGCGCTCTGCGTGCAGCTTCTGAGCTGGCTGGGCGTTATATCAACGATCGTTTCATGCCGGACAAGGCCATCGACGTCATCGACGAGGCCGGGGCATACCAGCGGCTGCAGCCATTGAGCAAGCGCAAGAAGCTGATTCAGGTACAGGACATGGAGAGGGTGGTGGCGGCCATTGCCCGGATTCCTCCAAAGCATGTCTCCACCAACGATGTGCAGGCGCTGAAGAATCTCGAGGACAATCTGCGCATGGTGGTGTTCGGGCAGGACGAGGCAATCAACAATCTGGCCTCAGCCATCAAGCTGTCGCGGGCGGGGTTGAATCATCCGGACAAGCCGATCGGATCCTATTTGTTTTCGGGGCCGACAGGCGTGGGCAAGACCGAGGTCAGCCGCCAGCTGGCCAAGATTCTCGGTATCGAGCTGGTGCGTTTCGATATGTCCGAATACATGGAGCGGCATACGGTGTCGCGCCTCATCGGAGCGCCACCCGGTTATGTGGGATTCGATCAAGGCGGATTGCTGACGGAGGCGATCACCAAGAATCCGCACTGCGTGCTTTTGCTTGACGAGATCGAGAAGGCGCATCCGGATGTCTTCAACCTGCTATTGCAGGTCATGGATCACGGCGCCCTGACCGACAACAACGGTCGCAAGGCAGACTTCCGCAATGTGATTCTGATCATGACTACCAATGCAGGTGCGCAGGAGATGTCGCGTGCCTCCATCGGATTCAGCGTGCAGAATCACACCACCGATGGTATGGAAGCCATCAAGAAGGTATTCAGTCCGGAGTTCCGCAATCGACTGGACGCCATTGTGCAATTCGGCGCGCTGAGTGCCAAGACGATCAAGACCGTTGTCGACAAATTCCTCGTGGAGCTGCAGGTGCAGCTGGATGACAAGAAGGTCACCTTGCATGTGGACGAGAGCGCCCGCGACTGGTTTGTCGAGCACGGCTACAGCGAGTCCATGGGTGCACGCCCGATGGGCAGGCTGATTCAGGAGAAGCTCAAGAAGGCCCTCGCCGAGGAGATTCTCTTTGGTGAGCTGACGGATGGTGGCGAGGTACAGGTGTCGATCGTCAACAACGAGGTGAAGTTGTCCATTACCGGGCGCAAGGGCGCGGAGGGCGGTGGAATGAAGGGCAGCGAGTTGAAGCGCAGAGAACTAAGCGCAGAAAGTTGAGCAGGGCGAGCAGCGATTTGAGCAGAAGCGAGGGCGGATACCCTCGCAATCTGCTGCTGATCAGCGGGCGCGGTAGGTGATGCGGCCCTTGCTCAGGTCGTATGGTGTCAGTTCAACCTTGACCTGATCGCCGGTCAGAATACGAATATAGTTCTTTCTCATTTTGCCGGAAATGTGTGCGGTCACGATGTGGCCGTTTTCCAGCTTTACACGAAACATGGTGTTAGGCAGTGTATCGACTACCTCACCATCCATTTCGATCTGATCTTCTTTTGCCATTAACAATCAATCCTGATTCAGGTAAACAAACATAAATAACCGCGGGCGGTCAAAATCGTGCGCGCATTTTGCCTCATTTCCTTTGCATAAGCAAAACTGCTTTGCTGTCAATGGGTCGCACACAAGAGACGAGCCAAGTTCATGTCAACAGTGTCCAGCGGTTGGCGATCAGCAGCTCCAGGGGGCGGTACTCCGTCTTGTAGCGCATCTTGTCACAGTCCTTTATCCAGTAACCCAGATAAAGGTATGGCAGGTTGAGTCGCCGCGCCTTCTCGATTTGCCAGAGGATGACATAAACCCCGAGGGAGCGCTCGGGCAGCTCGGGTTCGAAGAACGTGTACATTGCCGACAACCCGTGATCCAGCTCGTCAAGAATGCATACCGCGAGCAAACGCTCTTGCAGGTAGAAGGCATGAAAGTGCGAGGTCGGTGTGCTGGCCTGAATGAACGAGGCGAATTGCTCAGGTGAGGGCGGATACATATCGCCATCGGCATGGCGCACGCTGATGTAGCGTGCATAGAGATTGTAAAACTCCGGGCTGTCGAGCGCGGTCGCCGGCAACTCGCGCGCCACAATGTCCAGGTTGCGACGCCAGATACGCTTGAAGCGCTTGCCCGGAATGAACTCGCGAACCCGGACGCGGCTGGAGATGCAAGCCTGGCAGAGTGCACAGGCCGGACGATAGAGGTGGGTGCCACTGCGTCGAAATCCTGCGGTGATGAGTCGGCTGTAGAGCATTGCCGTCAGCGGCTGCTCCGGGTCCATGAACACCGTTGCCGCCTGCTGCCCGTCCAGATAGCTGCACTCATGCGCGGTGGTCTGATAGAAGCGCAGTGTCGTCAGGTCTTCAGAGCTCACCAGGATTTATCTCCAGAGTCCATTTGCCGGATTTGCCAGGCGCCTGACGGTACTCGGCAAGCAGCGCCAGAAATTCCCTCCGCGGCATTTCCTTTGCTCCCAGGCTGCGCAGATGTGCGCTGGGCACCTGACAGTCGATCAGCCGATAGCCCCAGCGCTGCAGTTGCCGGGTCAGCACGATCAGCGCGGCCTTCGAGGCGTTGTCGCGCACACTGAACATCGATTCTCCGAAGAACAGTTGCCCCATCGCTATGCCGTAGAGCCCGCCGACCAATATGTCGTGCTCCCAGACTTCGACAGAGTGAGCGATTTGTTGTGCATGCAGCTCGCAATAGGCCTCCTGCATCTCCGCTGTGATCCACGTACCCGGACCTGCTTCGCGCACCGAGGCGCATTGTCCAATGACCTGGCGGAAAGCCGTGTCGAAGCTGATGCGAAACTGCTGGCTGCGCAACAGCTTGCGCATGCTGCGGGAGATATGCAGCGCCTCAGGCGCCAGTACCATTCGTATTGAAGGAGACCACCACAGGATCGGCTGATCGTCGGAGTACCACGGGAAAATTCCCTGTTCATAAGCTAGCCGCAAGCGCTCCGGACGCAGGTCCCCTCCGACGGCGAGCAGGCCGTCGGGGTCGCGCAATGCTCTGGAGACCGGAGGAAAATCAAGGCTCGTCTCGCTCAGCCAGTGGAGTTTGAGCATGTTGCCTCTTCTCGCCATTCCAGATCGCCGCGCGTGCCGGGTTTACTTGTCGAGGAACTTCTCCGCATCCAGCGCCGCCATGCAGCCGAACCCGGCGGAGGTGACGGCTTGTCGGTAGATGTGATCGGCGATGTCGCCAGCGGCGAAGACGCCCGGCACGCTGGTCTGGGTCGCGTTGCCATTGATGCCACTGTGAATCTGCACGTAGCCGTCGTGCAGTTCCAACTGCCCCTGGAAAATGTCGGAGTTGGGCTTGTGGCCGATGGCGATGAAGACGCCGTCTACGCTGATGTCCTTGGTCTGGCCGCTCTCGGTGCTGGCGATACGCAGCCCGGTGACGCCCATGTTATCTCCCAGCACTTCGTCCAGGCGGTGATTCCACTCGATGGTGATCAGGCCTGCCTTCTGCTTTTCGAAGAGTTTGTCCTGCATGATTTTCTCGGCCTTGAGAGAGTTGCGGCGATGCACCAGCGTCACGTGCGACGCAATATTGGAAAGGTACAGGGCTTCCTCGACGGCGGTGTTGCCGCCCCCAATCACGGCGACCGGTTTGTTGCGGTAGAAGAAACCATCGCAAGTTGCACAGGCACTGACGCCTTTGCCCATGAAAGCCTCTTCAGAGGGCAGGCCAAGATATTGTGCGGACGCGCCAGTGGCGATGATCATGGCATCACAGGTATAGACTGCCGAGTCGCCCCACAATGTGAAAGGGCGTTTGGACAGATCAGTCTTGTTGATGTGGTCGAAGAGGATATTGGCGTCGAAGCGTTCCGCGTGCAGACGCATCCTTTCCATCAGTGCAGGGCCCTGCAGGCCTTCCACGTCGCCCGGCCAGTTGTCCACGTCGGTAGTGGTGGTCAGTTGTCCGCCTTGTTGCATGCCGGTGATGATAACGGGCTTGAGGTTGGCGCGTGCGGCATAAACGGCGGCGGTATAGCCGGCGGGGCCGGAGCCGAGGATGATCAGTCTGTGGTGCTGTACTTCGCTCATGAAAGAAGGATTCCTGTGTGCTGTCCTAGTTTTGTTGCTGATAGCCGGTATTCTAGTTGATCCGTCTGTCTTACTCATACAAATTCTTGGCCGTCACTGTTTCTGCCGTGTAATACTCCTCAGCGTGCCGTTTCTGTTATTTGCGGCACTGACAAAATTGATTATGATAGCGCCCATCAATACCTAGAATCAGATAGAAAACATAAATGCAGGTCTATGAAAAGTTTGAAAAATAAATCAAACAGGAAAGTCAATAAAGAAACGCGGGGCAATTCGGACACGCAAGCGGCGGGGACGATGAGTCGGGTGGTTAACCGCGTCGTGCGCGAGGCTACTCTCATTCTGTGTTTCCTCAGCGGCGTGTTCCTCCTCATCGCCTTGTTGACCTACTCACCTGCGGACCCGGGCTTTTTCACCACTGGCTCGGGCGGCGACGTTGACAATGCGGTGGGGCAGCTAGGGGCGTGGATTGCCGACTTGTTGCTGCATCTGTTTGGTCTGTTTGCTTACCTGTTTCCGCTGGCGCTGGGACTCAAAGTCGTCGCCATGCTGCGCCATTCCGACGAACCCGCCGAGGAGTTCTCCTGGGGAATGTTCGGTCTCAAGGCGACCGGGGTAATCCTGCTGGCGGTGGGCGCCTGTGCGCTGGCGACCATGCACTTCGAGATCGACCAGAGCGTGCCGTGGCTCGCCGGTGGCGTCGTTGGCTCATTGATGGTGGGCGTCACAGTGCCGGTGTTCGCAGTCGTCGGCAGCACTATCCTGTATTTCGCCATCTTCCTGCTGGGGCTGACCATTTCCGTGGAAATTTCCTGGCTGCGCCTCATCGACAGCATTGGCTACTGGACCTTGACCATTTCAGGCAACGTCAGGCAGGGGCTGCGTGGCTGGCTGCAGAGCCGGAAGGAAGAGCAGGACACCAAACAGATTCTGGAGTCGCGCAAGCGCAATCTCGATATCTACATCGAAAAGGCAAAGAAGCGCGTGCCACCGACCATTGCACCCGTGGTCAAGGCGCCCGTGCAGAAAAGCGAACGCGTCGAGAAGGAGCGGCAGGGAAGGCTGTTCGCGGCCCCCAATCCCGGCGATCTGCCCGCAATTTCGTTGCTGGACGAGTGGAAAGGCATTACCAAGGCAGGTTTCTCCAAGGACTCACTGGAGGCCATGTCGCGTCTGCTGGAGCTTAAACTCAAGGATTTCGGCATCGAGATCGAAGTGACTGCCGTCAATCCAGGCCCGGTGATTACCCGTTTCGAGGTGCAGCCCGCGCCTGGCATCAAGGCCAGCCGCATCACCGGGCTGGGCAAGGATCTGGCGCGCTCGCTGGCGCTGGTGAGTGTGCGCGTCGTGGAAGTGATTCCCGGCAAGACCGTCATCGGCATCGAAATCCCGAATGAGCACCGCGAGATGATCATGCTCAGTCAGGTGCTGGCATCGCCAGATTTCGACAAATCCCATTCCCCCGTGAGTATGGCCCTGGGGCACGACATTGTCGGCAACCCGGTGATCGTGGATCTGGCCAAGATGCCGCACCTGCTGGTGGCCGGTACCACCGGCTCGGGCAAGTCCGTTGGCGTGAATGCCATGATCCTCAGCCTCCTGTTCAAATCCACGCCGCAGGAAGTGCGGATGATCATGATCGATCCCAAGATGCTGGAGTTGTCGGTCTACGATGGCATTCCGCATCTGCTGACGCCCGTGATCACCGATATGAAGGATGCCGCCAACGGTCTGCGCTGGTGCGTGGCGGAGATGGAGCGCCGCTACAAGCTGATGTCCGCTCTGGGCGTGCGCAATCTTGCAGGCTATAACAAGAAGGTGACCGATGCGCAGGCAGCCGGTCAGCCGATCGTCGATCCGCTGTGGCGGCCTGACCCCATGCAGCTGTTCGAGGAGCAGTCGGCACCGATGCTGGAGTCGCTGCCCGTGATCGTGGTGGTCGTCGACGAACTCGCCGACATGATGATGGTGGTGGGCAAGAAAGTCGAAGAGCTGATCGCCCGTATCGCTCAGAAGGCGAGAGCGGCCGGTATTCACCTGATTCTGGCGACCCAGCGGCCATCGGTCGACGTCCTCACCGGTCTGATCAAGGCCAACATTCCGACCCGTCTCTCATTCATGGTGCAGTCGAAGATCGATTCGCGCACGATTCTGGGCGAGGGCGGCGCCGAACAGCTGCTGGGCAATGGTGACATGCTGTTCCTGCCCCCGGGCGGCGGTGTCGCAACGCGTGTGCATGGTGCCTTCGTCAGCGATGAGGAGGTTCATCGCGTCGTGGCGGACTGGAAGACGCGCGGCGCACCGGTCTATATCGAAGAAATCACCCAGGGTGCGGACGAGCGCGACTACGGTGGCGTCGGCGAAGGCGGTGATGAGGAAGGCGGTGGTGAGGAAGACGATGCCCTCTATGACGAGGCAGTGGCCTTCGTGACAGAATCGCGCAAGGCCTCCATCTCGGCGGTACAGAGGAAGTTGCGGATCGGCTACAATCGCGCCGCACGCATGATCGATGCCATGGAGTCAGCTGGAGTTGTCTCCTCTATGGGCAGTAATGGCAGCCGCGAGGTCATCGCGCCGCCTCCCCCGCGCTAGTTCAGGAAGTTCGCCCTATGCAACACCCGATTCTCAAGCTCATCCTCAAGTCCGTTTGCAGAAGCATTGCGACCGCGCTGGTCTTGCCGCTGCTGACACTGGGTGGCGCGATGGCGTTCGCACAGCAAGCGCCTGCGGACAAACTGGAGGAGTTACTTGGCAGCATCGACACCATCCAGGCCGATGTGCGACAACTGATCATGGAGTCTAGCGGTGGCATCCTGGAAGAGAGTGAAATCAAGTTCAAACTCAAGCGCCCCGATGGCTTCTACTGGGAGACAATTCTTCCTTATCCTGAACTGATTGTGACGGATGGCGTGACGCTCTGGAATTACCAACCCGACCTGCTGCAGGTCACTATCGAGCCCTGGAATGCCGCACGCTCGGAGCTGGCCGCCCAGTTGCTGAATGGCCGCATGGACGAGATTCGCGCCGATTACACAATCACCGGCGGCGCGGTGCGCGACGGTGAGGGCTGGGAATTCTTTCTGGAACCGCTCGACGACGCCAGTCTCTACCGACGGGTCACGCTGTATTTCTCGGGCACGCAGTTGACGTCGATCCATGTCGACAACGGGAATGGTCAGCGCACCTTCTGGGAGTTCTTCAGCCACGAGATCAATCTGCCACTCGACGATGCCGTATTTGTGTTCGTCCCTCCCGAAGACATCGACGTCATCGATAATTCTGCGCAGTGAAGGATGGCTGCCATGGCTGACAACGTGTCCCAGTCCTTGTTCCCCGAAGACGTCAAACCTGCGTTGGAGACGGCCGCCGCCTCGCAGCCGCTGGCGTCGCGCATGCGACCCCGGCAGCTGGAAGACTTCATCGGTCAGGAACATCTGCTCGGGGAGGGCAAGTCGCTGGGCGAGGCGATCCGCAAGGGTCTGCCGCATTCCATGATTCTGTGGGGGCCGCCCGGGGTCGGCAAGACGACGCTGGCTAGGCTGGTGGCCGAGACCAGTGGCGGCCTGTTCGAGAGCCTTTCCGCCGTGCTTTCCGGTGTCAAAGATATTCGCGCCGCCGTCGAGCGGGCGCAGGCCCAGCGCAAGGTCAACGGTCGCTCCACCATCCTGTTCGTGGACGAGGTGCACCGCTTCAACAAGAGCCAGCAGGATGCGTTTCTTCCCCATGTCGAGGATGGCACGCTGATCTTCATTGGCGCCACCACCGAGAATCCCTCCTTTGAGCTGAACAATGCCCTGTTGTCACGGGCGCGGGTCTACGTCCTCAAATCTCTCGACGATGACGCCCTGGTTGGGGTAATCGACGCAGCCCTGAGCGACGCCCGCCGCGGGCTCGGCAAGCGCCGCATAGCGTTGGCTGAGCCGGAGAAACGGCGTCTGGCGATGGCAGCCGACGGTGATGCCCGCAAGGTGCTCAATCTGCTGGAGATCGCCGTCGATCTGGGCGCTGAACGAGAGGGCGTGCTGCTCATCGACACGCAGGTCATCGAGCAGGTGTTGCAGGGCAGTGCACGCCGCTTCGACAAGGGCGGCGATTCCTTCTACGAACAGATCTCTGCCCTTCACAAGGCGGTGCGTGGCTCCAGCCCCGACGGCGCGCTGTACTGGCTGGTGCGGATGCTGGACGGTGGTTGCGATCCGCTGTATGTCGCGCGCCGGCTGGTGCGCATGGCCAGTGAGGATGTCGGTAATGCCGATCCGCGCGCGTTGCAGGTAGCGCTTTCGGCGTGGGACGCGCAGACCCGGCTGGGAAGTCCGGAGGGTGAGCTGGTGATCGCCCAGGCCGTCATCTATCTGGCTTGCGCTCCGAAGAGCAATGCCGTGTACAACGCCTACAATCAGGCGCGTGCGGAGGTGCAGAGCGGGGCTTCGCTGGAGGTGCCCCCGCACCTGCGCAATGCCCCGACGGCACTGATGAAGTCCCTGGATTATGGCGCGGAGTACCGCTACAGCCACGATGAACCCGGCGCCTATTCGGCCGGTGAGAATTATTTTCCCCCGCAACTGCAGGATACCCGGTATTATTTCCCGACCGAAAACGGGCTTGAGCAGAAGATCCGCGAAAAGCTGGAGAATTTGCGCGAGCGTGACCGTAACAGCCCCCGGCAGCGTTATCCCGCCAAGGGCAGGAATAGCAAAGAGCAAGGACAGTCCTGACCATGATCTACTCCCTCTCAGTCGCCGTGGGTGGGGCGCTCGGCGCCCTGTCGCGTTACTGGTTGATCAGCGCGCTGGGAGCCAGCCGGTTTCCCTGGGGCACCTTCACGGTCAATGTGCTGGGCTCGTGCCTGATCGGCGTGCTGTATGTGTTGATCAGCGAAAGGGCTGTCCTTTCCGAGCAGTGGCGCTCGTTGCTGATGGTCGGCTATCTCGGGGCCTTTACGACTTTCTCCAGCTTCTCGCTGGATGCCCTGTTGCTGATGCAGGATGGCCGTTTGTTGCAGGCGGCTTTGTATGTATTGGGCAGCGTTGCACTGTGTATGGCCGGCGCCTGGCTGGGAATCGTGCTGATGCGGGCCTTGTAGAAGAATAATGTGATTGTGTAACAGAACCTGACTTGAGGAAATATTGATTCCATGCTGGATCCGAAATGGTTGCGCTCAGAACCTGAAAAACTGGCGGCACTGCTGAAGAAAAAGAATTTCACTCTGGATATCGCTCTGGTCAACGGGCTGGATGTGAAGCGTCGCGACCTGCAGCGGGAAACAGAGAAGCTGCAGAACGAGCGCAACGTGCGCTCCAAGCTGATCGGGCAGGCCAAGGCGTCCGGTCAGGACGTGGCACCGCTGCTGGCCGAGGTGGCCAATCTGGGCTCCTCGCTGGAGGAGAACAAGAAGGCATTGGCGCTGGTGCAGGAAGAATTCACCGATCTGCTCATGCGCATCCCCAATGTGCCGCAGGAGTGCGTGCCGGAAGGACGCGACGAACATGGCAATCTGGAACTGCACAAATGGGGTACTCCCCGTGTTTTCGATTTCCTGGTCAAGGACCACGTCGCCATTGGCGAGGCCAATGAGCAGATGGATTTCCCTACCGCCACCAAACTGACCGGCTCGCGCTTTGTCGTGCTGCACGGCGGCACGGCGCGGCTGCACCGGGCATTGATCCAGTTCATGCTCGACCAGCACACGATGGTGCATGGTTACGAAGAAGTGTATGTGCCCTATATCGTGAACCGGGATTCGCTGCTGGGCACCGGGCAATTGCCCAAGTTTGCCGAAGACCTGTTCCGTCTCGAAGGCGAAGATGAGTACTACCTGATTCCGACCGCCGAAGTGCCGGTCACCAATCTCGTCCGCGATACCATCGTGCCTGCCGATAAAATGCCGTTGAAATACGTCTGCCATACGCCTTGTTTCCGCAGTGAGGCGGGCAGTTACGGCCGCGACACCCGTGGCATGATCCGCCAGCATCAGTTCGAGAAGGTGGAACTCGTACAAATGGTGAAACCCCAGGATTCCGATGCCGCGCTCGAAGAACTGACAGGCCACGCTGAGAAAATACTCCAGCTTCTGAAGCTGCCGTACCGTGCCATGCTCTTGTGTGGTGGGGATATGGGCGCCAACGCTGCGCGCACCATCGATCTCGAGGTCTGGCTGCCCTCGCAGGACTGCTATCGGGAGATCTCGTCTTGCAGCACCTTCGAAGACTTTCAGGCTCGCCGCATGCAGGCACGCTGGCGCAATCCCGAGACCGGCAAGCCTGAGTTGCTGCACACTCTGAACGGTTCCGGGCTGGCCATTGGCCGCACGCTGGTCGCTATCCTGGAGAATTTCCAGAATGCCGACGGTTCGGTCACGATTCCCGACGTACTGCGTCCCTACATGGGCGGCAAGGAAATACTCGCCTGAGACCTCTGCTGTCGGCCATGTTCCGGCCGACAACAGGCGCTCAGGCTCAAGGAGTGGAAGTATGCAGTACCTGCCCATTTTTCTGAATGTTCGTGCTCAGAACTGCCTCATCGTCGGCGGTGGTGAAGTGGCCTATCGCAAGGCCGTATTGCTCGACAAGTCCGGGGCCCGTCTCCGGGTGGTAGCGCCTGATATTACCGGCGTGCTGGAAACCCTGGTTATTACCGGGGCCGGCGAGCTGCATCGGCGCCCCTTTGTGGAGGCCGATCTGGATGGCGTCTTCCTGGTGGTCGCTGCGACAGATGATGAGGAAGTGAACGCAGCAGTGTCCACCGCCGCCAAGGCGCGTGGACTGCCCGTCAACGTCGTCGACAAGCCATCGCTCTGCAGCTTCATCGTGCCCTCCATCGTGGACCGTTCGCCCGTCGTCATCGCCATTTCCAGCGGCGGTACCTCACCAGTGCTGACGCGCAAGCTCAAGGAAAAGATCGAAGTACTGGTGCCTGCCGCCTATGGACGACTGGCTCTGCTGCTGGGGAAATATCGTGGCCAGGTGAAGACAATGATCACCGAGGGCAAGCGCCGCACCCGCTTCTGGGAGGCGCTGCTTTCCGGACCCTTGTCGGAGATGGTGTTCGCGGGCAGGGAGGACGATGGCAAACGTTACATTGAACAACATCTCGCGCTCGCCGATTACCTCGATGTGCGTGGTGAAGTCTATCTTGTCGGCGCAGGTCCGGGTGATCCCGATCTGCTCACACTCAAGGCCTTGCGCTTGATGCACGAGGCGGATGTGGTGCTCTATGATCGTCTCGTGTCCAAGGAGATAATGGCGCGCGTGCGCCCGGATGCGGAGAAGATCAATGTGGGCAAGGAGCGCTCCAACCATCTCATGCCCCAGGAAGAGATCAACGACATGCTGGTGCGCCTCGCCTTGGAAGGCAAGCGAGTGTTGCGCTTGAAAGGCGGCGACCCGTTCATCTTCGGGCGTGGCGGTGAGGAAATTGATCGACTGGCAGAGGCCAAGATTCCGTTCCAGGTTATTCCCGGCATCACGGCTGCATCAGGTTGTGCCTGTTACGCAGGCATTCCGCTGACCCACCGCGATTACTCGCAGTCTGTGCGCTTCGTGACCGGGCATTTGAAGAATGACACCATCGACCTCGACTGGCCAACGCTGGCTTACGAGAATCAGACGGTGGTGTTCTACATGGGGTTGGTGGGACTAAAGGTGATCTGCGCGCAGCTGATCGCCCACGGTATGGATCCTGACATGCCGATCGCGCTGGTGCAGCAGGGCACTACGGCGAATCAGAAGGTCCTGACGGGTACGCTGGAGTCTATGCCGGCCCTGGTAGCAGCCAATGAGATACAGGCGCCGACCATCATCATCGTCGGGCGCGTAGTGAAACTGCAGCCGCTATATTCGTGGTTTGGTGGCCAAGGCCGAACCTGACCCGTGGGAGCTGGCCTGCCAGCGATTGCATCCAGTGGAAAATCAATCGCTGGCAGGCCAGCTCCCACAGGGGGGCTACACGATCAGGCCATATTCAGCGGAAAGGATATCCAGAATCTCCTGCTTCGGATTGTCCGACAGCGTGATCTTCTTGCCGACGATCTGTTCGGCGATCCCCAGATAGGTGCGTGACACCTGCATCAGCATGTCTTCAGGCAGGGCGTTGTCGCGGGCAAGAGCTGCGCGCTCCGGCATGCGGTCTTTGTTCAGCAGGATGTCCGCATCCGGGAAGTAGCTCAGCAACTGCTGGCGGAATTCCTCTTTCGATTTCTCGATGACCTCGCCCTTGCGGTAGGACGCGCCGTCCCAGATGCGCGATGAATCCGGTGTGCCCACCTCGTCCATATAGATCAGTTTTTCCTGCCCGTTCTTGTCGGTGACATAGCCGAATTCAAACTTGGTATCGACAAAGACCTGATCGATTTTCTCCAGCTCTTTGCTGATGACGTTGAAGCCTTCTTTGAGCAGCTTCTCGTAGAAATCGATGTCGGCTGGCTTGCGGAAGTTGAACGCTGCGTAGTTGCGCTCGATGTCGGCACGGGTGATATTGACGTCATCCGCTTCCGGTACGCCCGGGATCCCTCTCAGGATACCTTTGGTGGACGGCGTGAGAAGCAGCTCGGGGAGGCGCTGATCCTTTTTCAAGCCTTCGGGCAGCAGTATGCCGCAAAAATCGCGCTCGCCTTTGGTGTAGGACCGCCACATGGAGCCTGTGATGTACTGACGGCAAATGGCCTCGATCATGACCGGTCGTGCTTTCTGCACGATCCAGACGAAAGGATGCGGGATTTCCAGAATATGACTGTCGGCCAGACCCTGCTCGCGGAACAGCCTGAACCAGTGGTTGGAGATTGTGTTCAGTGCCGCGCCCTTGCCGGGAACGCCATTGAGCCCGCCCTCGCCATGCCAGATGCAGTCGAAGGCGGAGATGCGGTCGCTGATCACCATGATCGCCAGCGGCGCATCGGTGGCTACGTCGTAACCGCGCTCCTGTATCAGGCGCTTGCTGTCGGCTTCGGTCAGCCAATAGACAGAGCGCACCTTGCCACTGTGGACAGGTTTATCCGTGCGGATGGGCAGGTCGTTGTTGACGGCAAGTACGCGGTTGGCGAGGTTCATGAGAGGCTTCCTGTGTCGGTTTCAAGCGTGCGCGCATGATAGCAGAATTCACTTTCTCCGCCAGCCGCGCGCCCTTTTTCGGGCAGGTTAAAAGCAGTTGGTGGGGCGCGGCAGTCCGGCGATCTTGCTGGCCAGCAGGGCAGGATTGCCGGGAAACAGTTTCATCAGATAAATACTGCGCCCCTTGTCGGCACCCAGCTCGCGCGCCACCAGTTTGACCAGCGGCCGCATCGCCGGAGACAATTCGTGGGTCTGGTAAAACGCCCGCAACACTGTGATTACCTCCCAGTGTGCCGCCGTCAGTTGCACCGCTGCGGCGGCCGCCAGCTTTTCGGCCACGTCTTCATTCCAGTCTTCCAGCGAACGCAGATAGCCATCCTTGTCGAGGAGGATTCTGCGGTGGTCGGGAAGAGTCAGGCTGTTCATCTCGGCAAGGCCTCGGGTCCGCGTCAGAACCAGCTCACTGTCTTGGCATGGGTACAGACCAGGGCGACAAAATCCTTGTAGGCAATGGTCTCGACATGCGCAGGCAGTTGCTCGGCAGGGATGCCGCGAGCCTGCAGGTCTTTCCGCAATGCATAAATCCTCATGCCCGCAGAATCCACTGTGGGAGCGGGCCCCGCCCGCGATTGATGCTCTGCCACTATATCGCGGGCGAGGCCCGCTCCCACAAGGGCTGCGGTATCGAGGGCGTTGTAGACCCCGTCCTCCAGCAACACAATGGCATCCCCGGATCGTGCAACGCGCAGGCAGGCCGCCAGCGCATCCGAGCCGAAGGCGGATTTGTTGACGGTATGCAGAGTGCTCAATGGCGGATTCATAGAGTGAAAACCGCATCGGATTGGCGGATCAGCTCGGCAATCTTGTCGGAGTCGCACACGATGATGTCGATCACCAGTTGCTCCGGACTCAGGCCGCGTCGCTGCAGAGATTCCGAGTCCACGAAAATATTACTGACCTCATAGAGGGGCAGGGCGGAGAACGCCGCGCTCAGGTTCTTCGCATCGATTGCTGCGGGCTCCTGACCGCGACGCAACTGCTGGACACCATCGTCCATGAACACATAGTTGACCTGCTGATCGAACACGGCCGCGGAGAGCACCATGTCCAGCATGGCCTTGGCTGCGCCATTTCCATAGGGTGCGCGGCGGCTGATGAAGGTCAGCATCTTGCGATTGGGTAGAGCAGAATTCGCTATCATCTCAGGCTCCAAAGCTCACCACCCTGTCTGATGCCAGTGTTGCATCCACCAGTTGCCCGAGTCCGGACAGCGTCATGCCCGCGGCCAGACTGGCACCGGGACGCTCGTAGCGTGCGGCTTCCTGAGTATCGATGATGCCGCGTTTGAGTGCTGAAGACACACAGCTGATGGCATCTAGTTCATGCTCTGCAATCAGCGTTTGCCAGGCCTGTGTCAGGTCGAATTCTCCCTGCGGGGTCACACTCAGCGCGCTGCTGTTGAGCACCCCATCGGCATAGAAAAACAGGCGATAGATCTCGTGCCCGGCGTCCAGTGCCGTGCGCGTGAACTGGTAGGCGCTCCAGGCGGCCTGAGAAGAGGGGGCAGAGTAGACAACGATTGTGAATTTCACCGGGACAAACCTTCACTGTGATCCGGGTTGATGATGCAAGGATGATTCTGCAAACAAAAAGCCCCGATCAGGATCGGGGCTCTGGTTTTCGGCGCTGCAAATAGTAGCAGCGCCTGCGGGCGGGAACTTACTCGTCGCTGCCGGAGAATGCCATCAACAGGTGAACCAGGCTCATGAACAGATTGTAGATGGACACGAAAAGGGTAATGGTCGCGAGGATGTAGTTGGTTTCGCCGCCATTCACGATCTCACCGGTCTGACGCAGGATGATCGCGCTGGAGAACAGCATGAAGCCCACTGAGATTGCCAGTTGCAGCGCTGGGATTTTGAAGAAGATGCCCATGACCATCGCACCGATCAGCACGAAGCAGCCCGCAGTGATGAAACCGTTCAGGAAGGAGAAGTCCTTGCGCGATACCAGTGCATAACCAGACAGTCCGAAGAAGATGAAAGCCGTGCCGCCCAGGGCCGTGGTCACGACTTCGCTGCCTGCACTGGTGGACATCAGGGCGCCGATCATCGGGCCGGTGCCATAGCCGATAAAGCCGGCGAAGGCGAATATAGTCAGCAGACCCCAGGCACTGCGGGCCAGCGCGTGAGTGGCAAACAGCAGACCGTACAGGCCGATTATGTAGACCCACATGTTCATGGGGGCAGCATTGGTGCTCAATGTCGCCATGAAGGCGCTGAACGCCAGTGTCATGCTAAGCAGCAGATAGGTATTTTTCAGTACTTTGTTAACAGCAACGACCGACCCACGGGTTTGCCCAATATCCAACACATCTAACTGACTCATAGTGATCTCCGAAGTAACGCATTCAAGTACATAAAAACAAGGTGCTGACATAGACCGGGTCAGGCGATTCTCTATTTCATGCGCTAGATATGGCGGTAAACTGTAAATAATTCAAGCGCCCGGCGCGGGCAATCATACCGTGCGACCCTTTAAAAGCAATCCTTTCCGGCGGGGCTGATATTTCCGAGTATTCGGAGGTTGACTGAAAACGAAAAACCAGTAAGATTGGCCCCCGTTGCGGAGGGGTGGCAGAGCGGTTGAATGCACCGGTCTTGAAAACCGGCGAGGATGAAAGTCCTTCGAGAGTTCGAATCTCTCCCCCTCCGCCACTAACCTAATAAATACGAGCCCTTGAGCGCGTTTTTTGTTTCTGCATACCCAAATACATACCCAAAAGCGATGTGCTTAACAGATATTTAGCTGCACTCAATGTCTGGGTCTGGTTGGATCGGAATTTATTATGAGCATTGGGGTTGCCCCCCACCCCTTACTTTTCCAAACCCCCGCCTGCAACTACCCACCCCTGGGGTACCCCCCCCTTTTTCCAGTTTGGTACCATCCGCCGTGTATACATACTATTCCAGACGAACGATTTCCTGATCTAGATCATCACCCGCCACTAGCTTTCCCAATAGCTGCGTAGACGCTCCTTAGCAAGCCCGGCCTCAGTTCTGTTCTTATGTAGCACATAGCAGCCAAGGTCAGCGGGCGCTTTACGAACTGTCACGTTGGCAGATGAGATTGCCATTAATTGACTGCCTTCAAAGTCCACAAACTCAAAAGCCTCGCCCTGGCTATTAAAGAGCTTGTCTCCCTTCACTATAGCCTTGTCGTCTAGGCACCGTTTGATCTGCATATTGAAGGCCTCTGTGGAGTAGTTGCTGGGTCTGTATTATAAACCCGGGTGTCAAGTGCCTCTCAGACCCCCACCCCTTAGTTTTCCAAACCCCCGCCAACAACCCACACCTGGGGCACCCCCCTTTTTCACAGTTTGGTACCATCTGCTGCATATACATACTAAAGTAGCCGAACGATTAGGTTGATTTTGTGTTTTATTGAAGCTGGCTGCGGAGATGCCCGGCTGATAGCGCAAAAAGCGCTGGACCCAAAGTTGATGTGTTTAACTATATCGCGAGTTGTCACAACACACTGATGCAAATACTGTTGGCCTATTTGGCTCTCTTATAACCAGCCGTGAAAACTCGGTAGAATCCATCAAAATTGAGAGGGCGGATTCAACTCCGAAGTGCATAACTCTACTGACCTAGAAAAAGAGGTCAGCCACCTGTAGGCTCGCTTCCTTTTTCTCCGACAAGAGATATGTGAAATGAGTAGCTACAAGCAACTGACTTACGAGCAACGATGCCAGATTGAAGCTCTGAATAAAAGCGGTTTCACCCAGCAAGCCATCGGGGATAGCGTTGGCGCGAGTCAGCCGACGATATCCAGGGAGCTCAAGCGCAACACAGGCGAGCGCGGGTATCGTCACCTACAGGCCCAACGCTTGACCTTTGAACGACGAGGTCAAGCGTGCAGTGCCACCAAGATGACGCCTGCGGTATTAACATTGATTGGGCAGAAGCT
>CAIRBI010000089.1 GCA_903876785.1 uncultured Gammaproteobacteria bacterium | reverse complement strand
TCTGCGCACGGGAAGCCGTCGCGATCACCTGCAGGCCTGCGACCTTCTTCGCCAGTTGCACGGCGATGGAGCCCACACCACCGGCAGCGCCGATGATGAGGATGGACTTGCCCTTGTTGGCGGCGGCGTCTTTGCTGATGCCCATGCGGTCGAACAGCGCTTCCCATGCAGTGATCGTGGTCAGCGGCATGGCGGCGGCGTCATCGAACGACAGTGACGCGGGCTTGCGGCCGACGATGCGCTCGTCGATCAAGTGATACTGGCCGTTGCAACCGGCGCGGGTGACGTCGCCAGCGTAAAAAACCTCGTCGCCCGCTTTGAACAGCGAGCAATCCTCGCCAACCGCTTCGACCACACCGGCGCAGTCCCAACCGAGGATGCGGGGCTGTGGCAAATTGGTGCCCGCGTTCATGCGGATCTTGGTGTCGACCGGATTCACCGATACGGCATGGACCTTCACCAGCAGAAACTTTCCAGACGCAACGGGCTTCGCAATCTCAACGTCCTGCAGGGCGCTGGCATCGGTAACCGGTAATGAATTCAATACTCCGACAGCTTTCATGCGTCTCTCTCCATTGCCCTTGTAAATAGAAGGCTTGATTGTTATTGGCGCCCGGCTTTGCGAGCAGGGCGGTATTATTGCACTGGCACAAGGCCAACGACAATCGGCCCGTCGGCTCAGATACTGGTGTCGTCTTGGCGCCTGTCACTCAAAGCAGCCGTGCTATGATGGCCGCAGACCCGATCTCAACCTGGACGCAGCGCCTGACGCGCGCCAACCTGCAGGCTCACCATGCTTGGCAAGATACTCATTACCATTGGCATCATATTGATTGCCATCCTGTTCCTGCGTAAGCACCGTCAGGACCAGCGGCTGCGTGTGCAGAAACTGCAGGGACACAAGCGCCACGCCCTGCCCGGCACGGACACCGCCGCCAAACCCCCGCTGAGCGACTACCGCTTCGCCGCCTATCTTTTTCTGGCACTCATGTTCGGCGGCGGCAGCTACCTCTACTATCTGCGCTGGCAGGACGACACCAGTCTGATTACCGTCATACTGCACAGCGATAGCGCGGCGAGCCCCGTCACTTATCAGGTCTACAAGAATCAACTGGAAACGCGGGCCTTCACCACCGTCGACGGTGTTCGCGTGACAGTGGCCTCCAGCGAACGCATGGAAGTCATCGGTTTATAAGGATCGCAGCGATGAGCACCTTCGACAACACCTCCGAACGTCATCCTCACAGCAACGCCAGCGGCACAGAAAAACTGCCGGTCGGTGGTGGCCTGAAAGCCATCCAGTACGTCCTTTCCATCGCCGGCGATGTCGGCCCGGGACGACTGGCGGCGGCGGTGCGCTCGAAGAACACCTGCAAGGCCTGCGCCTTCGGCACCGGAGGTCAGCGAGGCGGGTTGCACAATGAGCACAAGAGCGGCGTCGAGATCTGCAACAAGAACATCCAGGCGCAGTCGGGTGACCTGCGGCCCGCCATCCCCCGCGCTATTTTCGAAGACAATTCCCTGAGCGATTTGCGCCAGCTCAGCGGCAGACAACTTGAAGCCCTCGGGCGCCTCGGACATCCGCTTTACAAAGCCCCTGGCGCCGATCGCTACCGTGTCATCGATTACGATGAGGCCATCCAACGCATCGCCGGACGCATGCGTCAGAGCGACCCGCAGCGCAGTTTCTTTTACAGCTCCGGGCGCTCGTCCAACGAGGCCGCATTCATCCTGCAGCTGTTTGCCCGCCTCTTCGGCAGCAACCACGTCAACAACTGCTCCTACTATTGTCACCAGGCTTCCGGCGTCGGACTGCAGGCGAGCATCGGCACCGGTACCGCCACTGTCCAGTATCAGGATCTCGAGCTGGCTGACACTATCTTCGTCATCGGCGCCAACCCGGCCTCCAACCATCCACGTTTCGTGAAGGTATTGATCGAGTGCCGCCGTCGCGGCGGACAAGTCATCGTCATCAATCCTGCCAAGGAACCCGGCCTGCTGCGCTTCGCCTCTCCCAGCGACTTCCGCTCCATGATTGTGGGTGGCGCACAGATCGCTTCCCATTATGTGCAGCCCCATGTCGGTGGCGACCTCGCCTTGCTCAGCGGCATTGCCAAGGCAGTGCTGGAAAACGGCGGAGCAGACAGGGATTTCAGCGCGCGTCACTGCAATGGTTTCGATGACTACGAAAGCTATCTTCGCCAATTGGACTGGCCGACTCTCGCAGCAAAATCAGGCGTGACCGAACGGCAGATCATAGAGATTGCCGCCTGTTATCAGTCTTCACGCAACTGCATATTCAGCTGGGGCATGGGCATTACCCATCACACTCAGGGTGTCGAGAATGTTGAGGCAATCAGCAATCTCGCCCTGCTGCGCGGCATGCTCGGCGCTCCGGGCCGCGGCCTGTTGCCGCTGCGAGGTCACAGCAATGTGCAGGGGGTAGGCTCAATGGGCGTAAGCCCGGCACTGAAGGACTTTGTTTTCAAAAACATTGAGCGCGAACTAGGTGTCAGGCTTCCGACCACACCTGGCATGGATACATTGGCATGCCTGCAGGCGGCGGCTGCCGGCAGGATCGACATGGCCTTCCTGCTCGGTGGCAATCTCTACGCCGCCACTCCGGATTCGGCATTCGCAGACTCGGCGCTGGCCGCGATTCCCTTCAAGGTCATGATCAATTCCACGCTGAATCTGAGCCATGTGCATGGCATCGGCGATGAGTGCATCGTGCTGCCGATGCGCGTGCGTGACGAGGAGACGCAGCCGACGACACAGGAGTCGATGTTCAATTTCGTGCGCCTGAGTGATGGCGGGTTCGACCGAGTGCAGGGACTGCGCTCCGAAGTCGACATCATCAGTGGCATTGCAGCGGCGGTCATCCCCACCGACGTGCTGGACTTTCGCACCTTTGCCGAACACCGCCATATCCGCCGCGCGATTGCCAGCATCATTCCGGGATTTCGCCAGCTGGAGGCCATCGATGACAGCAAGGACGAGTTTCACATCGAAGGCCGTACGCTGCGCCGCCCGGAGTTTCCAACCCCTGATGGCAAGGCCTCCTTCCGGATACCGGCAGTCAATCCGGAAAGCACTGCGGCTGACACCGACCTGTCGACAGCATCTCACTATACCTTGACCAGCGTGCGCAGCGAGGGGCAGTTCAACACCATCGTCTACAACGACAATGATGTCTATCGCGGACAGACCGAACGCGCGATTGTGTTGATGCATCCGGACGATATGCTTAAAGAGGGGTTGGCAACAGACGCACGTGTCACCCTGCGCAACGCTACGGGACAAATGCAGGGTTTGAAAGTGAAACCCTTCGATATCCGACCCGGCAATCTGATGACCTATTTTCCCGAGGCCAATGTCCTGATTCCGCTGACGGTGGATCGGCGCAGCCAGACCCCTGCTTTTAAATCGGTGCGGGTCGCTCTTTTAAAGGAATTCGATTGAAAGGTGATCACGTTGCCAGTGCGCGGGTTGTTTGGCCAGCAAACCCTCTGCTCTGGCCTGCAGGAGCCGCTCGGTCTGTCGCATCGTTGTAATGAGGCCGGGGTTTGCTGCTAGACTCGCCGCACGAAAATTTGAACAATGACCATCATGCACTTTTTCAAAAAACTCCTCTTCCTGCTGCTTCTGATTCCCGGTCTGCTGCATGCCACGGAAGAAATTGTCACGCTAGAGGATGGCAGCACAGTCAAAGTGTTTCTCTTCTATCCTGAAAATGACGGCGAAGGTCCCTGGCCATTAACCGTATTGATGTCAGGTGGCACCGCTAACGAATACATCGTCCGCGCACAATTCTGGCTGGGCTACGAACTGGCAAGCCGGGGCTGGGTCATCGCAGTGCCTGTGTCCCCCGATGACAATTCTTTCTTCGGCAGCAACGGTGAAAAAATCCCCAAGGTCATCAAGCATCTGCAGAAATTGCCCGCTATAGAGGATGGCAAGTCTCTGCTGGTGGGGGTCTCGAATGGCGGCAGCTCCGCACTGGAGATTGCGAGCAAGAATCCCGAAGACTACTTCGGCGTCGTCGCAGTGCCCGGCATCATCCGCAACCCTTCCGACATCGGTAAATTCAACAATCTGCCCATCTACCTGCGCATCGGTGAAAACGATTTCCTGGGCTGGAGCCGTCATCTGCCGAGAACTGAAAAGGAGCTGACGGAAGCCGGCGCCAGAGTGGATGCCAAACTGGTGCCGGATGGCAGCCATGTATTCAAGATCGACTGGGAAGAACTGCAGCCCTGGCTAGACTCACTGCCCTAGCTTGACGAACTACATCTGAGCCGACGCAGCGTATTGTTTTCACAATGCCCCGGAATTCATCTATCATCCGCGGCACATCTACTTACCCAATCCCACAGGAGTTCGACCCAACCATGTACACCTTCATCAAAATCATCCATATGTCCTTCGCCATGATCTCGATACTCGGATTCCTTGGCCGTGGCATTCTGAAAATCAATGAATCCCCGCTCGTGGAAAAGAAGCTGGTGAAAGTGCTGCCACATGTCATCGACACTGTGTTGCTGGCCAGTGCCATTGCACTGGTGGTGATGTCGGGACAGTATCCCTGGGTAGAACCGTGGGTAGGAGCAAAAGTACTCGGTCTGATTGTCTATATCGGACTAGGGGTGGTCGTCATGCGCACCGCGAAAACCCGTCAGGCGCGCATTATCGCCTTCGCACTCGCTCTGGTCACCGCTGCCTACATTCTGATGGTCGCATCAACAAAAACCATTATGTAAGGCGCATAATTTCCGGTTGACTTCGATCTTGAAAAGCATTGACTTCGCCCGGTCAAAAACCAGCTACTTTTTACAACTATCGCAAGCACTGAAACGAAATGAATACTCTGATTTCCACATGGAATTAGACAAGCGCGCTGCAAACGCGTGACGCGGCCCTGGCCAGCGTTCACCCGCTTTCCATGCGCATACTGAAGACCCTGGAGGTCATCTCAGAGTAAAACTTTCGATTCAATAATTATTGAACACCAGAAAAAGGCCTCTAAGTTCCAAAAGAATTTAGGGGCCTTTTTGGTTTTATGCTGACCGGTCCGTTAATCGGCTACATGGCCGAGAACTGGGCGCTGAGGGTGGCATTGAGCGCCCAGGGCTTCAGTTCGATCGTCATGTTTGCACTCGTCATGATGCCGCTGGTCATGATGCCGCTGGTCATGATGCCGCTGGTCAAGGCCGTCATTGTGCTGCAGATGAAAGAGGCCTTAGCGTGCATCAAAACTGTGCACGCTTTTGCACACCCCTGAGCATCCGCACAGGGTTGGTGCTTTCAACTTCGCCATGATAAAGTTTGCGCCAATTGTCCGGACCCACCGATCACTACGCACACCAATTCAACAATTCTGGAGACAGAGCCATGAAACTTATCACCGCTATCATCAAGCCATTCAAGTCGGACGACGTGCGTGAAGCACTGCAGGAGCTCGGCGTCAACGGCATGACTGTCACGGAAGTAAAGGGCTTCGGCCGCCAGAAAGGCCACACCGAGCTGTATCGCGGCGCGGAATACGTCATCGACTTCCTGCCCAAGGCGAAGATCGAAATTGCCATCGCCGATGAGCTCGTCGACCAGGCAATCGAAGCAATCTGCAAGGCCGCCAATACCGGTCAGATCGGTGATGGCAAGATCTTCGTGACGCCGCTGGAGCAGAGCATCCGCATACGCACTGGCGAAACAGGCAACGAGGCTCTGTAAGGGCCGCTACCGTCCAAGCAAGGAACTCAACATGCCAACATTAAGAAAATCGCTTGTCCGCATTATCAGCCTGCCCCTGTTGACGCTTCTCCCCGCGCTGGCGTTCGCCGCCGAGGGCGATGTGGATGCCGGCAACACAGCCTGGATTCTCACCGCCACCGCGCTCGTCCTGTTCATGACGGTGCCGGGCCTCTCGTTGTTCTACGCCGGACTGGTGCGCAGCAAGAACGTCCTTTCGATCCTCATGCAGTGTTTTGCCATTACCGCCCTGATCTCCGTGATCTGGCTGGTCATGGGTTACAGCATCGCCTTCGGCCCCGCCGAAAATGGTTTCTGGGGCGGTCTGGATAAAGCCTTCCTGAACGGGGTGACAAGAGATTCGGTCTGGGGAAATATTCCCGAACCGCTGTTCGTAGCCTTCCAGATGACCTTCGCCATCATCACACCCGCCCTGATCGTAGGAGCTTTTGCCGAGCGCATGAAGTTCTCCTCCATGCTGCTTTTCAGCGGCCTGTGGTCGATCTTCGTCTACTTCCCCGTGTGTCACTGGGTCTGGTCCGAACACGGCTGGCTGTTCCAGATGGGGCTGATCGATTTCGCGGGCGGCACCGTGGTCCATGTGACCGCCGGTGTGGCTGCGGTGCTCACCGCAGTGCTGCTGGGCAAGCGACACGGCTTCCTGACATCCCCCATGATGCCGCACAACCTGACGATGACCATTACCGGCGCAGGCATGCTCTGGGTGGGCTGGTACGGTTTCAATGCCGGCAGCGCGCTCGCCGCCAATGGCAGTGCGGGAATGGCCCTGCTGGCGACGCACATGTCGGCAGCTGCCGGAGCGATGACCTGGATGAGCATCGAATGGGTCCGACATGGCAAGCCCAGCGGTCTGGGCGCCGTCACCGGCATGGTTGCGGGGCTGGCCACTATCACTCCCGCCTCCGGTTCTGTCGGCCCGGCAGGTGCGATGGTGATCGGGGTCATGGGCGGTACGCTGTGTTTCTATGCCACCCACTACCTCAAGCGCAAACTGAAGATCGACGACTCTCTGGACGTCTTCCCGGTGCACGGTGTTGGCGGTATTCTCGGCACGCTGATGGCCGGCATTTTCGTCTCTCAGGAGCTCGGAGTATTCAGCGGCAACGGTTATGCAGAAGGTATGACCATGGGCTCGCAGCTGGGAGTCCAGGTGATTGGCATTCTGGCCACTGGTGTTTATACCGCCGTCGTGACTTATGTCCTCATCAAACTGGTAGCAGTGCTGACCTCCGGAATCCGTGTCAGTGACGATGAAGAGCAGATCGGCTTGGACATCGCCGATCACGACGAAAAAGGCTATTCCATGTAATTACCCGCTCCTGGTGTATGCTGTGCGGCGAGGGCAGATGACTGCTCTCGCCGCACAGGAGCACACCGCATGACAGGCTCGCATGCCGCATTGATTCTGCTGATTGGGACCGCCCTTCTCACAGGGTGCCGCCGTGATGATCCAGCACCGGTTGACCCCACTCCCCCTGACGCTGAACCCACACTAGGCATGTCAATTTTGTCGACGCGGCCCGACATGGTCACCGGCGGCGACGCACTGGTCCGACTCGACAGCAACGCTATCGCGGCAGCAGATCTGCGCGTCACGTTGAACGGCGCCGACATCAGCACCGACTTTCTCGAAGCCGCCGCTGCGACCACTGAACCAACCTCCGCGCATAGTCTTCAGGTTCTCGTTGCCGGCTTGAATGAAGGACCGAACACGCTGCTGGCGACCGCCGGCGAACTCAGCACAGAACTCACCCTCGTCAATCACCCCCTGACCGGCCCGGTGTTCTCGGGTCCGCACATTCAACCCTTTGTCTGTTCGACTGTCGAAGAAGGGCTTGGCGAGCCGCTCGATGAACTCTGCACCGCCGTCTCTCAGGTGGGCTATGTGTATCGCTCAAGAGAAGGCGTCTTCAAACCAATCACCGATGTAACGCAGCCCTATCCTGTCGACATGATCACCACGACCACCAATCAGGGGGAAACAGTGCCCTTCGTCGTGCGTGTGGAGTCGGGCACCATCAATCGCTCCATTTATCACATGGCCGTGCTCGACGATCCGCGCCGCACCTATGGACAGTGGGACCCGCAGCTGGGCTGGAATGAGCGGCTGGTGTTTACCTTCGGCGGCGGGTGCGGGACCAATTACAATCAGGGTTCGCGCAGCCGCGACTCGGTGCTGGACGCCTTGATTCTCGGCAAGGGCTTCGCCCACGTGGTGTCGTCATTCAACGTCATGGGGCATCAGTGCAACGACAGCCTTTCGGCGGAGACATTGATGATGCTGAAGGAACACTTCATCGAGAATTACGCAGTGCCGCAATGGACATTAGGCAACGGCGGCTCGGGCGGTGCCATCCAGCAACTGCTGATCACTCAGAATTTTCCCGGCCTGCTGGACGGATTGCTGCCCAGTCTTAGCTTCGCAGACTCCTTCAGCGTGCGGCCCGGAGTGACCGACTGCCGCCTCCTGATCAATTATTTCGAGAAGAATCCACAGCAATGGCTGGATGACAAACGTGAGGCCGTTGAGGGGTATTCACCCGGGACTTGCGCATCATGGAATCGCACTTTCATTGATGTGATCGTGGCCGACACCGGTTGCGGCATTCCCGAGGAACTGGTCTACAACGCCGAGACCAATCCACGCGGAGCCCGCTGCACGATCTATGACACCAATGTCGCGACGCTGGGCCGCGACCCGGAAACGGGCTTCGCCTATCAGGCGCTGGACAACACCGGCATTCAGTACGGGCTGACCGCCCTGCAAGCCGGGATTATCACCATTGCCGAGTTCATCGACCTGAACCAGCACATCGGGGGATATGATCGCGATGGCAAACCCGCAAGCGCGCGAACCTCAGCGCAGCTGGAAGGACTGCAAAATGTCTACAGAGCCGGACGGGTGAACATGGGCGCAGGTGCGCTCGGCAGCGTGCCGATCCTGCATTACCGCAGTTACAACGACGCCATCGGCGACATTCATGATCGTTTCCGGGATTTTCAAATTCGCGAGCGTCTTCTCAAAGCCAATGGCCGGGCAGACAATCAGGTGATCTGGATTTACGGAGGCCGCGAGCAGGCGGAGATGGTGGCAGAGTTGGCGCTGGATACCATGACTGAGTGGCTGGATGCACTGCACGCAGACCAGGCGGATGTCCCAGCCATCGACAAAGTGGTGCGCGCGAAGCCCGCGGCCGCTGTGGATGCGTGCTGGGACCTTCAGGGCAAGAGAATCGAGGAGGAGTTTGCGTTCATGAGGGAGGGACAGTGCAACACACTCTATCCCATCCACACCAATCCCCGCCTGGCAGCGGGCGCGCCCCTGACAGACGATGCCATCAAATGTGCGCTCAAACCTGCGCAGCGCAGCGACTATTCTGCCGACCTGACTGATGCACAGTGGACGCAGCTGCAGTCAGTATTTGCGGAAGGAGTCTGTGATTACAGCAAACCGGGAGTGAACCAGGCGCCACCGGCAGGCACTTACCTTCACCTGCCTCTGTGAGCAAACCTGTGGGAGCGGGCCTGCCCGCGACGGAGCTGCGCGCGAACAATCGCGAGCAGGCTCGCTCCCACAGTCAGTCGCTAGAAATCGAAGAAGTAGACCTGCAGGTTGAACTGGAAGCGCGGATCCGGATCCCAGTCCTCGTCGCGCTCCATGACCAGTTGCGGCACCAGCTCCATGACCAGCCAGTCTTCGTAGACCGCCTTGCGATAAACGGTCTGGGCGTAATAACTCTCCACCCGCTGAGTAGGCTGACTGACGCCAATCACACCACCCTCGTAGGTCAGCGTCTCGCGTTCTCCCAGAGTGTGGTGCACGGAGACGGTCTGCGCGAATTCAAAGCCCTTGTTCTTCTTCCAGTAATTCACATCGGTGTCGACGCGCAGAAACATATCTTCGCCCAACTCCCGGCTGAAATAGAGCCGTGACTCCTGGCCCCAGCCGTCGGTGTGATAATAGAGAATCCTGTTGTCGGCACCGAACAACCACTTCTCGCTGAGCTGATGATTGTAGCGCGCGCGAAAGCGATAGAACGGGTCCAGCGGAATGCGCCCTTTTACGCCAACGTCGTGATTGAAGCGAAGCCCGTTCGAGCGGCGCGGCATCTCGTAGCTGAATCCGCCGGTAAAGGACTGCGGACGCACGTTGCTCAGGCGCTGATTCTGCAGCGACTCGAATTCGGTCTGCTCAGACTCGAAAATCAACTTCCAGCGTTCGCTTGCGCGCGGCAAATCCACCCGCCCGCTGAGGCGCAGATTTGAATGGTAGTTGCCTGTGCCACTCACCTGCTGATTGATCTGCAAACGCAGATAGCTCTCGTTGCTGTATTCCCCAACCGTATCTCCGGCGAGCCAGTCATCGAGATAGCTGCCTATACCAGAAACATTGCGGGACACCGTGTCCCTGCGCGATTCCAGCCAACTCCAGGCGGAAGTATCCGTAAGCGCTGGCAGTTGCAATCCCGAATCAGTGGCATCCGCCGCCTGCACAACAGGCGTGGACAGGAGCGCCGCCATGGCCAGTGGTCCGGCAATGTGGTGCTTGAGCGTAAACTGTTTGATATTAAAGAAATATTTCATGGCGGGGCACCTGCTTAAAACTTCGGCATGTCGCAATATTAACAGATGCGGAGAGCTGCGTCGCAGGTCAGTTCAGGGGGAAGAATTACGCGCGGTTCACAGCTTAATGGAGATGCGGAACATCGGCGGCCAGAAAGGTGATGACCCACTCCGAACCATGATGCAGTGGGCTGACCAGCAACAGCAGCGCCAGCAATATGCTGGCTCCCAGCAACAGCAGTTGCCAGGGCTTGGGCGACACCCGGCTGGCGGCGTTCAGAAGCGCCATGATACGCGTCTCCACCTCGCGCTCGGCAAAGCCAAGCACCCCCATCGGCAACGGTGACGGGTGCGCCATGAGCAGACGTTTCACCTTGATGAGAGTCTCGGCTACGGCGATATGACCAAACTTCTCTGCCGCACGAAAGTCACAGGCCTCCTCTGTCATCAACTGCAGATCGGTCATCATCTGCCGGGCCAGATTCTGCGAGAGAATGGCGCTGCACAGCCTGGCCAACAGAAGCCGAAGATTGTCTCTGCGCTCCTGATGCGCCTGCTCATGCAGCAAGATGATTGACAGGTCACGCTCGTCACAGCCCTGCGCAAGGCCATCACTGACGTAGATACTGGGATTCCACCAGCCCAATGTAAACACCAGCGGGCACTGCGACTTGATGGCGTAATACTCTCCGAGCGGACGCCCGAGCGAGTTGAACTGGCGATGCAACTGCACTGATCTGCGCATGGTCAGCAGGAACTGCGCGCATAACAAAACAAACACGATGGAGCCTATGACCACCCCAAACCAGGCCAGTCCGTCAGAGTGAATGATGGGAGAATGTTCCAGACATTCGTTATGACAATGGGCATCGACTAGCACGGATTCCACGGCGGGCATGAACAGAATCAGGGTACTGGAGACACTCGCCAGGAACGGCACCGTCCAATAGAACAACAGCAGAGCGCTGCCATAGCGGGGATGCAGGCGGAACAACAGAGGCCGGACCAGCGGATAGATCAACACGAACAGAACACTGAGCAACACCCACAGCACCAGCCAGATGGCTGAGAATGTGCCGATAATGTTGATCATTTCTTCTCCCCGCCAATATCCTGCTTCTTCCTGGCTATCAGGGCTTCTAGATCGTTGAGCGACTTTTCATCCAGATCTGCGGCCACATTGACGAAGCTGCTGAGGATGGTTTCCAGCCTGCCGTCGTGCAGCAGATGAATGACGTCGCCCATCAGGCGCGCCAGAAGACTGGAGCGGGAGACACTGGAGTAATAGGTGTAGGCGTGTCCTGTCTTGATTCGGTCGACGAGGCCTTTCTTGTAGAGCCGTTCGAGCGTTGACTGGACAGTACTCAGAGACGGTTGTCTGGCGCGGGGAATATTGTTGCAGACATTCTTCGCATCCTGATGGGGCTGCTGCCAGAGAGCCTCCATCACCAGAAGCTCCAACTCGCCCAGGGTATTGGGTAGGACATTGGAAGAAGAACGTTTTTTGATCATATTCACTAAAAACCGAGCGTTAAGCGGTTTTCTCCGATGAGCTTTTATCCTTGAAAATCATAGGGATGAATATCACACAACATTCCAGATAACGATTTCTCTTCTGCCCGTGCAAAACCGGCTCGTATACTGCAGCCCACCCCTCAAGCTCACAATAGCACAAGAAAACTACAATACAAACAAGGGACTACCGAGGAATAACCATCTATGAACCGTCACACAAAGAAACTTCTGGCCACCGCAATTGCTGTGAGCATCGCGTCTCCTCTCAGCAATACCCTTCAGGCCGCCGGACTCACTGGCAACAAGGTGGAAGAGATCACAGTCCTCGGCAGCAACAACGCCCTGACGGGCAATCCGCTCTCCGCCACTGAGGGTGTCGTGTTCGGGGCTCAACTGCAGTTGCGCCCTATCTCGCGACCGGCCGAACTGCTGGAATTCGTGCCCGGCCTGATCGCAACTCAGCACAGCGGAGAGGGCAAAGGCAACCAGTACTTCCTGCGTGGCTTCAATCTGGACCACGGTACCGACCTGGCACTGAAAGTTGACGGCCTGCCTGTCAACATGCCCTCCCATGCCCACGGTCAAGGCTATGCGGACCTCAACTTCCTGCTCCCGGAACTGGTCGAATCGCTCGCTTACCGCAAGGGGCCCTACTACGCCGAGATTGGTGACTTCGGCACCGCGGGCTCCTCGGAGTTCATCTACACCGACAAGCTGGAGCAAGGTAATGTCAGCCTCACGGCCGGCGAGAATGACTATCGGCGTGTGTTCGCAGGTCAATCCTTCGAGGCGCTGGCGGGCGATATCACCTTCGCGGGAGCACTTACAAGTTATGCCGGCCCCTGGAAACTGGATCAGAATCTGGACAAGAAGAACGGCCTGCTCAAATACCATAGGACAACGGGCAACAATGCCTGGAGCGTCACCGCGATGGGCTATGAAAACAGCTGGGCCTCCACGGACCAGATACCCTTGCGCGCCGTGGAGAACGGCAGCCTGCATCGCTTCGGCAATGTCGATGCCAGCGACGGAGGTCAGACTCACCGTCACAGCCTGTCCTTCGACTGGAGTCAGGATCGCGGCGACGAGCGCCTGAGGCTGGACGGCTATGTACTGGACTACGGCCTGGCACTGTTCTCGAACTTCACTTATTTTCTGGAAGACCCGCTGCGTGGCGACCAGTTCGAGCAATCCGAAGACCGCCGCGTTTTCGGCCTCAATGCCGCATATCAGCGCGACATGACTTTCGCCGGAGTGCCTGCGGCGCTGAGCCTCGGCATGCAGAACCGCACGGATAACGTCGATGTTGGACTCTACAAAACACAGCAGCGTATGCGACACACGACCACTCGCGCAGACAATGTGCGGCAATCTCTGAGCAGTGCTTATGCCGCGCTGGAGCAGCAATGGTCCGACAACATCCGCAGCGTGGCCGCCGTCCGTGCCGACCATTACCGATTCGATGTCGATGCCGGGCTACCTGTGAATGCAGGCCGAGGCAGCGAGACCCTGCTCAGCCCGAAACTGAATTTCATTTATTCTTCAGACCCGGCCTCCGAATATTTCGTTAGCGCCGGACAGGGTTTTCACAGCAACGACGCGCGCGGCACAACTATCAAAATCGACCCCGTAAGTGGTGATCCTGCCAACGCGGTGGATCCGCTGTCCAAGGCACGCAGCGTGGAGGTGGGCATGCGGACTTCGCTGGTGCCCAACACGCAGATCGCGGTATCGATGTTCTCGATGCAACTGGATTCCGAGCTGATTTATGTTGGCGATGCCGGAGCCACTGAGGCCCTGGGCGAGAGCAAGCGCCGTGGTATCGAGCTTGGCGCTATTTATGCGCCGACTCCGTGGCTGCTGATCGACACCGACCTGACGCTGACCAGGGCGCGCCTGACGGGAGTTGGTTCTGACGACCGCATTCCCAACTCGGTGGATCGCACTGCCTCGCTGGGATTGATCATTAACGATCTCCGACACTGGAGCGGCGGGTTGCGGGTCCGCTATCTGGGAGAGGCGCCGCTGATCGAGGACAATTCGGTCAAGTCGGAATCGACCGTGCTGGTCAACGCACAGGCAACCTATGCGCTGCACCCGGACTGGTCGGTGACGCTGGAGGTCCTGGACTTGTTCGACAGCCAGGACAATGACATTACCTACTTCTATGAATCGCAGTTGGCGGGAGAGGCGGCATCGCACGAGGACCTGCATTTCCACCCGGTGGAACCGCGCAGTATGCGGGTGACTTTGCAGGCGCGTTTCTGAAGAGCTTCGAGGCGAATCTTGTCCGGTCCTGCGGCTAGAGGAAATCCATGTCCCCGGCAGTCAGCCACCAGGCGCCTTTCAACTCGTCGGCCTGCGGCCCGCGCGTCCAGCTGTTGCAAGGAATCTCGATACCCAGATCCCGCAGCTCACAGCCGGGCAGCGTGAAGTGCCGGGCGTGACCATTGGTGATGCGGCAACACAGCGCCGCACCAGATTCAGATAAATAAGCAACCAGCGCGCGGAGCTGCGTGGGAATGCCTTCAAGCGGACCGATGATATCCATCAACAGCCGACCGCCTTCGTGCTTCTTCAGTATTGCCAGCGCTGCCAACGCGCCCGTGTCATGATGACGAAGCCCCACACACTCATAGCCACCAGTGCTCCACGACGGATGTGAACAGTAGCGATACTGCAGATACGCATGGTCGCGCACGCCAACAATCTGTGCGCGCAGGTCATATGCCATCTGTTGCCATAACGCATCGACTATGTCTCTGCTGCCAGCTTCATCCAGCGCGAAGGGTGTCACCAGGAAATCGGCAGAGACGGGCTCGGTTAGAGGTGCGTAATGCAGTTCGATAAAGCTATCGGTAGTTTCGTAAAGCCCCAGACGCTGCGCCATCTGCAGCACCCGCTTGTTGGGGAATCCGAAGCCCAGCAGATGCTCCGCCGCATTTCCGATGTGTTGTTCCAGAAAAGTCGCCGCCGTCTTGAAGAAGAGCGTGTCACGATTGGCGAAACTGCGATACTCGGGCATGACCATTACGTCACAAATCTGGATCGCCTTGTTCGGCTCGCCGAAGAAGCGTATGTCGCGCGGCGCGCCGCCGTAATGGCCGACCAGCAGCCCGTCGACTCGCGCACACACGGCGCGGCCTCGGCCAGTCCCATATTTCCAGTGCCAGATAGCAGGATCAAACCGCGCGTCGAAACTGCTCTCGAAGACAGGCCTGATCTCGTCGGCTGTAAAAGAGTCGATGCTGCCGTAGACGACTTCGTGCTCAAATTGTGCTCCGCAGCGCAGATCGAGAAGCAAGTAGCCCAGACGGCCATCCACGAATTTTTCCTGCAGGGTGTCGAGCGCGGCGCTCAGTGCGTCAACAGTGCCCTCGTCGATCTTCAGCTCGAATGCTAACCCAGTGCGGTGTTTATGCAGCAACTCCTGAAACAGTTTGAGGCCAGGCGCAACTTCTTTGCCAAGCTGCAGTTGTCGTTCCAGAGTGATGCCGCATCGCTCCGCGAGTTGCAGAAAATGCGCAAGCAGCGGACGTGGTTCGGGGACGCGACGCTGGTCATCCAGCAGAAACTCGTCGACGATCAAGAGCTGACCGCCGGACCGCAACAGTTCCCGGGCGCGCGTCAGCAGCGAGAGAGGATCGAGATACTGTGCGGATTGCTCCAGCACCATGATGTCGAAGCGCTCTGTACTCTGCCACTGGCCGAAT
>CAIRBI010000088.1 GCA_903876785.1 uncultured Gammaproteobacteria bacterium | reverse complement strand
GGCTACAAGATGTCCAAGTCGCTCGGCAACACCATCTCTCCGAAGGAAGTGTTCCAGGAATATGGTGCCGACATCCTGCGTCTGTGGGTCGCGTCTACCGATTTCCGTGGCGAGATGACGGCTTCTTCCGAAGTGCTCAAGCGCGTCGCCGACTCTTACCGTCGTATCCGCAACACCGCGCGCTTCCTGCTCTCCAACCTGAGCGGTTTCGATCCGGCGCAGAATCTGGTCGCGCCCGACAACATGGTGGCGCTCGATTACTGGATCACCCGCCAGGCGCAACTGCTGCAGCAGCAAGTGGTGGAAGACTACGAGAATTATCACTTTCTTGGCGTTTATCAGAAGGTGCACAACTTCTGCGTCATCGAGCTGGGCAGCTTCTATCTGGACGTGATCAAGGACCGTCAGTACACCACGCGTGACGACTGTCTGGCGCGGCGCTCCACCCAGACGGCGATGTACCACATCGTGGAAATCCTCAGCAAACTGATCGCGCCGATTCTCAGTTTCACGGCAGACGAGATCTGGGCAAGCATGCCCGGCCAGCGCGCTGAAGCGGTGTTCCTCAGCCAGTTCTCCGAGGGGCTGCCGCTGCTCGCCGAGTCTGCCGACATGCACGATCAATTCTGGCAACAGGTCATGGCCGTAAAGACCGCCGTGAACAAAGAGCTGGAGAAGCAGCGCAATGACAAGCTGATCGGCGCGGCGCTGAGTGCCGAGGTCACGCTGTATTGTGACGCTGGCCTGAACTCGCTGCTGAGCCGACTCGACGACGAGCTGCGCTTTGCGCTGATGGTTTCGCATGCGGCGCTGCAGCCGATGAGCGCCGCCGTCGATGCCGCCGCC
Organism: uncultured Gammaproteobacteria bacterium; assembly: GCA_903876785.1. Taxonomy (GTDB): domain Bacteria; phylum Pseudomonadota; class Gammaproteobacteria; order Pseudomonadales; family Pseudohongiellaceae; genus UBA5078. The sequence continues at coordinate 9,864 of CAIRBI010000088.1, read as the reverse complement.
ACCGAGGTGCCGGGGCTGCAGTTGCGAATTACGCCGTCTGCCAATACCAAGTGCGTGCGCTGTTGGCATCACCGCGCTGACATCGGCTCGAATGCGGCGCATCCGGAACTGTGTCTGCGCTGCGTCGAGAATATCGACGGTCTGGGAGAGAAGCGTCTGTATGCCTGACAAGGCCAGAATCGCACAAGGCAGTCGCGTGACGCTGCATTTCTCGCTGGCGCTGGAAGACGACGCAGTCATCGACAGCAACTTCGACAAGCCCCCGGCGACTTTTGTGGTCGGGGATGGCAGCTTGCTGCCGGGGTTCGAAAATGCGTTGCTGAATCTGACAGCGGGCGAGAAGATCAGCGTCTTGCTGCCTGCTGAACAGAGCTTCGGAGCCAGCAATCCGGACAATGTGCAGGTGCTGCCGCGGCGCAAATTTGCCGGTCTACTCGCCAATTCGACCGATCCGGTGGTGGAGGGCACGGTGCTCTCGTTTACGGACACTGGCGGTTTCGAGATTCCGGGTGTAGTGAAATCGATCGACGAGGACACCCTCGTGGTGGACTTCAATCACCCGCTTTCGGGTCGTGCGATTCGCTTTACCGCCGAGATATTTTCTGTGATTCCTGCCGGCGTGCAGGTGATGGAGTTCAAACTATGAGCGCAGTGCAGATTCAAGAAGCCACGCAGCGTCAGCCTGCCCATATTCATCTCGCCAATCCACGCGGGTTCTGCGCCGGCGTGGACCGTGCCATCGACATCGTCAACCGGGCGCTGGACATCTACGGCGCACCGATTTATGTGCGACACGAGGTAGTGCATAACAAGTTTGTCGTGGACACGCTGCGCCAGCGCGGCGCCATCTTCGTGGACGAACTCTCGGACATTCCCGCTATTGATTCTGCCGGACGTTCCTCCATCGTCGTGTTCAGCGCGCATGGTGTTGCCCAGTCGGTAAAGGAAGAGGCCGAACAGCGTGGCTTCAAAGTGTTCGACGCGACCTGCCCGCTGGTGACGAAAGTGCATCTGGAAGTGGTCGGGTTCAGCCAGGGCGGACGTGAGTGCATCCTCATCGGCCATCAGTTCCACCCGGAAGTGGAAGGCACGATGGGGCAGTACGACGCGAGTGCCGGTGGCAAGATCTATCTCGTCGAGTCCGTCGAGGACGTGCAGAAACTGCAGGTGCATAACCCCGAATACCTGTCCTATGTCACGCAGACCACGCTGTCGATGGACGATACGTCCCGCATCATTGATGCCCTGCGTGAGCGCTTTCCGCACATCGAAGGGCCGCGCAAGAAGGACATCTGTTATGCCACGCAGAATCGTCAGGACGCGGTGAAGCAACTCGCGCTGGAGTGTGAGCTGGTGCTGGTGGTGGGCTCGCCGAACAGCTCGAATTCCAATCGTCTGAAAGAGCTGGCCGAGCGGCTGGGCTGCGAATCGTATCTGATCGACAGCGTCGAAGACGTGAAGCCGGAGTGGTTCGTGGGCAAGACCCGTTTCGGCGTGACCGCCGGGGCTTCAGCCCCTGAGGTGCTGGTGCAGCAGGTGGTCGAGCGCCTGCGGCAGATCTGCCATCAGGACCCGGAAGAGCTCAAGGGCGTCGAAGAAAACATCGTCTTCAGCATGCCCAAAGAACTGCGCCGCGTCTAAATCTTGCACTGACCCTGTGGGAGCGTACCCGAGGGCATAAAGGCCCGCCCGCGATTGATCTCGGCGCGAAAATCAATCGCGGGCAGGCCCGCTCCCACATTTCAGTTCTTGGCCTGGCGTGCCTTCACAATCTCACGCACCTTGTTCGGGTCCGGCATGCCCTTGGCGACAATCTCCGGCTTGTCGCCAGAGGTGTAAAGCTCGATGGTGCCCACGCCGAACATGCGGTTGACCAGCGACTGCGTCACCCGCACCGTGCGCACTCCATCCAGATCAATCTCCGAGCGCTCCTTGCTGAGCAGCCCCTTCTCGAACAGCACGCTGTGTTCGGTCACGACCAGCTTCGAAGACTTGTTCACCAGAAACCAGTACAAGAAGATCAGGATACCGACGCCGACCGGCACCAGAATCAGCGCGAGGATGAACCCCAGCGGGTTGCTTTTGAACATCGCGGGGTGGTGCGAATACAGTTCGTTCATAGATGATCCTGCTTACGTGATTGTTACTGTGGGAGCGAGCCTGCTCGCGATTGAGATCAGCGCGAGATTCAATCGCGAGCGGGCTCGCTCCCACATTAGAAGAATGTGAAGCCCGACTCCATCAGGAACTCCTGAATGGTCGTGTAGATCAACTGGCGCTGCTCGCCGGTGAATCGCCCGTGGCCGCCCGCCGGAATCGTCAGCAGCTGATTGCGCACGTTGGTCGCCGCCAGCGCCCGGTGCAGTGCCACGCCTTGCGCGTAAGGCACAATCGGATCGGCATCGCCCTGAATGGTCAGGATCGGCGGCAGGTCGTTGCGGACGTAGCGCATGGGCGACAGGCGCTGCGCCAGCGTTCTGGCATCGGCCACGCCCGCGAACCAGCGCGCGGCATTGGGCTGGGCATTGGTGCCCTCGATCACATCCTGTACATCCGTCACGCCGAACCAGTTGATCACCGCCGCCACCTGTGGCGTCGTTCCCTGCGGGCAGGCAGCCGAGAAGCCTTCGGTGTCGGGAATCATGGCCATAGACAAGGCGAGATGGCCGCCAGCGGACTGGCCACTGACCACAATCCGTGACGTATCGATGTTGAAGCGCGCAGCCTCGGTGCCCACGAACCGCAGTGCACAGAAGGCATCGACCAGCGCGGCCGGAGCCGGAGCAGTGCCGCCGAGTCGGTAGCCGACATTGACAACATTCCAGCCCATCTCCAGCCACGGCAGCAGCGCCAGCATCTGCGCGTCCTTGGAACCTGCCACCCAGAACCCGCCGTGGAAGAACACCAGTGTCGGCTGTGGTGTGGTGACGTCGCGGCGCGAATAGATATCCATCGCCAGTTCGGCACCGCCCTGGGATATGTAAGGGGTGTCGATGCTGACCTGATAACGGCTCTCGACCTCAGCCGCCCATTCCGCAGAAGGAGCGAGCTGCGCCACGGCCGGGCTCATGGCGCCGATGGCAAACAATACCGGAGCAAACAACGAAAGCGTGGTGATGCGCATGGGTAAATCCTTTCACTGGAGGTTACGGACGTCCAGACATCTCTATCTGACGCAGTCAATTCTGCGCCGGTGGTCACAAAGGAGACGCCTCGGCTATACTCGGCCGGAGGTTATCACAGTCAATAATAAGAACAAGGAAACCGAATGATCATTTATGGTGTTGCGCTTCTCGCGGCCTGTCTGCTGGCTGGTCTTTATGTAGGTGAATTGCTCGGGCAGCTGCTCGGCGTGCAGGCAAATGTGGGAGGAGTGGGCATCGCCATGCTCCTGCTGGTGCTGGCTTCCGGATCGCAGCGCTTCAAGCCGCTGGTCACCGGCGCCTCCGCCACCGGCATCAACTTCTGGAGCGCGATGTACATCCCCATCGTCGTCGCCATGGCCGCCAGCCAGAACGTGGTGGCGGCTGTCGATGGCGGCATGCTGGCCCTGCTGGCGGGTGTCGGCGCGGTGGTCGTCAGCTTCGCGCTGGTCCCGGTGCTGAGTCGCTTCGGGCCGCAGAGTGAACCGCTGCCACCGCTGGAAGAATCGCACACCAAGACCAGCGGAGGTGTGTAATGGAAACTCTCGTTGCGGTCATCAGCGCCAATGGTCTCATCACTGCCTTCGCGGTAGTCGGCATTACAGTCTGGATCTCCTACCTGATGTCAGCGCGCCTCACGGCGGGGCGTATTCACGGCTCCGCCATCGCCATCATCCTCGGCCTCGCCGCGTCCTACTGGGCTGGCTCCGTCACCGGCGGCACTAGAGGCGTCGTCGACATCGGCGTGCTCGCGGGCATCGGCCTTATGGGGGGCGGCATGATGCGCGACTTCGGCATCGTTTCCACGGCCTTCGGTGTGCACATCAGCGAGCTGCGCAAAGCCGGCGTCGTTGGCGTGGTCTCCATCTTCGCGGGCGTAATCGTCTCCTTCATCGTCGGCGCGCTGATCGCGGTGGCCTTCGGCTATCGCGATGCGGAGAGCATCACGGCGATTGGCGCCGGCGCAGTCACCTATATTGTCGGCCCGGTCACTGGCACCGCGATTGGAGCCAGCTCTGATGTCATCGCCCTGAGTGTCGCCGCCGGTGTGGTCAAATCCATTCTGGTGATGATCGGCACGCCCTTGGTGGCGAAGTCTATCGGCCTCAACAATCCACAATCGGCGATGGTGTTCGGCGGCCTGATGGGCACCACCAGTGGCGTTGCGGGTGGACTTGCCGCGACCGATCCGCGCCTGGTGCCCTATGGCGCCATGACGGCCACCTTCTACACCGGACTCGGCTGCCTGATGGGGCCATCCATTCTTTACTTCATTGTGCGCGCGCTCGTTTGACGCGCGCCTGCCATCGACCGGAACTGCATCATGACGACCCACACACAGGCGACAGCCGAATTCTTCCCGACGCTGTCTCCGACCAATGAGCACATTGCCCTGCAGTCCGGCTCGGGCGATCAGACCTGGACCTACGCGGCGCTGCATCAGCGCGTCAATCAGTTCGCCAGCGGCCTGCTCGCGGGCAAGGTCGATCTGCAGGAGGAGCGGGTCGCCTTCTTCATGCCCGCCAGCCTCGACTACGTCACCACGCTGCTCGGTGTGTGGCGCGCGGGCGGCATCGCGGTGCCTCTCAATGTAGCGGCCGCGATTCCAGAACTGGAGCACGCCCTCAGCTGCGCCGGTGTCACGCGCTTACTTGTCAGCAATGCGGACGACCCGGCACTGGCCGAGCTGAAAGCGTTATGTCTTTCATTGAATGTGCAGCTCGTCAGTGTCGCCGATGTGCTGAATAGCGTCGTCGCGAACGCTGCTGCAAAATTGCCCGTGCTCGCCCCCGAACGCCGCGCCATGATTCTGTTTACCAGTGGCACCACCAACAAACCCAAGGGCGTGGTCAGCACGCACAAGAACATCCGCGCGCAGATCACCACACTGCTCAAGGCCTGGGCCTGGCAACCCGACGACGCGATTCCGCTGTTCCTGCCGCTGCACCACATTCACGGCATCATCAACGTGCTGTGCTGCGGCCTGTGGATGGGGGCCCGCGTGTCACTCTTCGCCAAGTTCGACATGGAGGCGATTCTCGCGCAGGTGAGCGCGCGTCAATACACCGTGTTCATGGCCGTGCCCACCATCTATGTCAAACTCATTCAGCATCTGGAAACGCTCGACGACGCACGCCGCCATGCCATCTGCGCAGGCTTCCGCGCCATGCGTCTGAACATCAGCGGCTCCGCAGCGTGCCCGGTGAAACTCTATCAGCAGTGGCAGGCCCTCACCGGACAGACGCTGCTGGAACGCTACGGTATGACCGAGATCGGCATGGGCCTCTCCAACCCCTACCACGGCGAGCGCCGCGCCGGTGCCGTCGGCATTCCGCTGCCCGGCGTCGACGCCAAACTTTTCGATGACAACGGCGGCATCATTGCGGAAGCAGGCGCACCCGGTGAAATTCGCGTCCGTGGCGACAACGTCTTCCTGGAGTATTGGAACAATCCCGCCGCCACCGCAGAGAGCTTCGTGGATGGCTGGTTCCGCACCGGCGACGTCGCCGTGCGCGAAGACGGCTACTACCGGATCATGGGCCGCTCATCTGTCGACATCATCAAATCCGGCGGCTACAAACTCTCCGCGCTGGAGATCGAAGGCACGTTGCTGACTCACGACAGCATTGCAGAATGCGCCGTGATCGGCGTGGAAGATGAGACGTGGGGGGAGGCGGTGACGGCGTTTGTGGTGTTGAAGCCGGGGCAGGAGTTGACGTATTCCGAACTGAAGAGTTGGTGTGAGTCGCGTATGTCGCCTTACAAAATTCCGAAGCATTTGCGTGTGGTGGCGGCGTTGCCGAGGAATGCGATGGGGAAGGTGATGAAGCCGGAGTTGAGGAGGGTTTGAGGGGGAACTCAGCGCTCCAAAGGTTGTAGTTCATTCGGGTTAAGGAATATGCACCCGTCCAATAAAAGATAAAATGCGCTTGCGCACTATTTAAATGTTAGGTCTTGATTTCCAGTTGCAGCTGCATTTCGGACTGATTTTGAGCGGTCGAAACATTTCTGCCTGCGTGATGAGGCCATTTTTCGCGTAGTGGTGTCTTGAGGTGGTATGAATCAAATGCGTAAGCATCTCTCTAGAATTGGAGTTTTCCCGTGTTGAAAGTTGTCAAGATTGGCAGGCGCATAGTCCTCTCAATCTTCGCCATCCTGGCGCTTCTCGCGCTCGGTGCGGGATGGGTGTGGCTGTCGACCGAGCAAGAGGAAGTTGCCTTTCAGAGTGGCGCTGTCACTATCCGAGGGACCCTTCTAGCGCCGCGGTTCGGCAGTGTGGCGCCTGGTGTTGTGCTGGTGCATGGATCCGGGCAGACGAGCCGTAATTCCACAATGCTGTACGCGTGGATTTTTGCAAGCCAGGGATACGCAGCGCTCGCCTATGACAAGCGGGGTGTCGGCCAGTCCGAGGGCGGAAGCAACGAATGGAACGAATTCAGTCTGGATGATCTTGCCAGTGATGCGGCCGCAGGGTATCGGTTTCTGCAGTCGCTGATTAAGGTGGATCCTGAACGCGTCGGCTTCTTTGCCGCGAGTCAGGGAGGCTGGGTCGTTTCATTGTCGGCTAACCGCGTCGACTCACCCGCCTTCGTGGTGATGGCTTCAGCATCCGTTTCGACCATAGCTGAAGATCGGCTGTACGGTCGCGAGGCACAGATACGTTATGCGGGATTCGGATCAGAGGCAGTAGCACAAGGTCTGGAGCTTATGAGGCTGGATCACCAGGTGACTCGCTCAGGAACAGGATACGAGGAGCTGAGAGCTGCTGCGGCTGCTTATCACGGCACTGATTGGTACCGCGCCATAAACCCAGACCTCGAGACACCGATGCCCGCCGATGCTCCCTACAGACTTTGGGAGCGCACGATCCTGGATTTCGATCCGCGGCCCTTGCTTGGTGCTATGACGTCGCCAGTGCTATGGGTGTTTGGTGACCCTGTTCTGGATCGCTTCTCTCCTGTCAATCTCAGTCTTGACCGCGTGCAACAAGCCAAAGCGTCAGGCATGCCTTACGATATTATTCAGATCAAGCATGTCGTCCACACACTGGAACTTGAAGGTGATCGCGATATGCAAACGCTGGTGCAAGTAAGAGTGCCGTTGATAAGGAGGATGTTCCGTTGGCTTGACGTACAAGTGTCGCAACCTTCTGAAATAGGTCCATAGATAAATTGAGGTCACCGGCTTTCAAGTAACCGAAATATGAGTTAAGGGTGGAAGGACGTTGTACAGACCGCGGCCTGACCATCAATGCTCGAGTGAGGTAAAAAATAAACCATAGTGAATTAAAAGCAAAAGCACTTTCTAATCCAACTGTGAAAGCTGCTTACGATGAAATGGCTACGGAGTTTGCACTTCTGCGACAAATGCTCAAGGCGAGACAAGCCTAGTACGCCCGTGAAAACCGCTCATAACAAATTAAGCAAACTCCACCAGACTTCTGCTATTCCCCAAGCGCCTCCACAAACGCCGAGAGTGCTTCAGGCATCACACTCATTTCAGTGTGGCCGAGTCCAGGAATGATTTTGATGGGGATATCGGACCGCTCGGCTCCGAACAAAGGAGCGAAGGCGTCGGCGATGAGCAGATCGTCCTCGGCGCCAACCAGAAGGCGCGTCGGTTTGCGGATGTTTCTGATGTCGGCACTGAAGTCGGCGTGCGCGGAATAGTTTTGCTGCAAGCGGTATGAATAACTCGCAGTGGGGTTTGCCGACGATAACGGATCGACAGCGAAGGCGAGTACCGGGAGGTACTCAAATGTATGGATGCCGAACCGATCAAGGATGGTGAGTCCCACGATGCGCGGAATGAACGGCTGAACCCAGCCGCCCGCGTTCGGGCGCATCGTCGGTGCGTTGTATGGCAATGCCGGCGAAACAAGAACGTAGCGATCGAACAAGTCTCCGTTGCAGCCGCCAGCGGTGCGCAGTGCAAAGGCGCCTCCAGAGGAAAATCCCGCAAGCTGGAGTGTCGCATCGGGAGTTTTCTTGCGTAGATACGCCACAAAATCCGCAAGATCGTCATCGAGTTGCCCGTTGTAGGCGATATCGCCTTTCATGCCAGAGGCGCCATGCCCGCGTATGTCCATTGTGTAGGTAGTGAAACCTTCAGCTTGTGCGGCCTTGGCCATCGGATGAAGTGAAGCACTGTTCGATGAGGAGCCGTGAACGATGACGACGATGCGCGCCGGATTGCCCGGGTAGAAGCGGAAAGCGAGTGGCGCGCCATCCCGTGCCGGATATGTCGTCAACGGCGGCATGTCCGAATAGTCGACCGATCTGAACGGTGCGGCGACGGAAGTCATGGGCGGAGGGGGAGGTGAGGTCCCGAAGGTGATGATGCAGGCGAGGACGATTAATGGCACCAGCAGAACGCCAAGGCTGATAAACGCACGTTTCTTGAGTGCTGTCATGATATGAAGGCCTTTCACGGAATGCATAGATGCTGATGGGGGACGGACGGTATCCCAACGAACGGTGTATAGCTATAAACTCTGCGGAAATTGCGAAATGATTTTTGAACGTGAGTGTTGTATCGCTAATGTCCGGTTAAGCCGGGAAGAGCGTATGTAAGAAGCGCAAGGGGACGGAGCTCCTGGGTTCCACCGCCCCGCACTTAACCTCAGCATTCGCCCACGCAACATCGCCCCCACCGCCAGATCATAATCCATCTTCTCGCCCTCCCAGCGCGTGACCGCCGTGCGGGAATCAATCGCCAGGCCGCGCCCGTCATGCTCTTTTTCGATGGCTAGGGTTTCACTCGCAACATCCTCAGCGGTCGCTGCAAATTGCGGAACAAGCGCCACCTTCAGCGCGCAGCCGCTGGGCGTTAAGAACTCGAATTGTCGCTCACCGCGTTTCACAATCTCGTAACCCTCCTGATGCAGCAGGCGATGGTGATGTCGACACAGCAGCACGAGATTATCGAGCCGCGTCTCACCGCCATCGCACCAGTGCTGCACATGATGCGCGTCCACGTAGCGGGATTCGCAGCAGCCTGGAAAGCGGCAACCTTGATCGCGAATCTGCAGCGCGCGTCGGATAGAGGGCGGAATCGCGCGGGTCTTGCGACCTACATTCAGCACATTGCCGCTGGAGTCCTCCAGCACCGGGACCAATGAAGCATCGCAGCACAGGCGCTTGGCGGTTGCTTGCGAGAGCGGGAAGTGGTGAGCGCCGCTCTCGATTGAGCAGTGCTGTGCATCGCTGCGTTCGATGTGAACCACCACCTGATATTTGTCGGCGGACGACACCGGCTGCAATCCCTCTTCCATCGTACTCATCGCCTGCTCGGCCAATGCCAGCAACGCATCGACACGTTTCTGCGGGAACGTTTTTTCAGAGAGATTTGCCGCATCTTCATCAGCAACGACACATGGATTCTGTGCGGCGACCATCGCCTCCAACGCTTTCATGAAGACAGCACCGTCTTCCGGTGTCATCCTGCCACGCAGCACCAGCATGCCGTCGTCGTCGAAGTAGCAGGTGAGTTCGCGCGCTTCGTACTGGCTTTCGGCACAACGATTCTCGGTCAGGCTCTCGGCCCGGCGATATTTTCGCACTAGTTGCTCGACATGTTGCGCGGTGCCATGCAGTGCCACCTGTAACAGCATTTGTTCATTTTCCGGCGTTGCGGAGCGCGTCATGGCGCGCACTTTGGAGTAGCTGATCGTGCCGGAGCGGAAAGCCTCGTCGATGGCGGGCAGCGTCGACAAACTCTT
>CAIRBI010000087.1 GCA_903876785.1 uncultured Gammaproteobacteria bacterium | reverse complement strand
TGTACAACCTCCCGCACCTGCCGTGGCGGCTCCGGCGGCAGCAGCTGCGGCCCCGGCTGCCAGGCCTCCGGCAACACGAGAGGTGGCAGCGGTGGCAACATCAACTCCCGCAGCGCCAGCCACCCGTGCGGTCAGTCCTGCAACCGGCAACGCTGCCGCGGGGTCCAGCCAGCAGGAACGCATCCTCGCCTTGCCTGCCAATCAGTTCACGCTGCAGGTGCTGGGAGCGTCATCACGCGCCAACGTCGAGCAGTTTGTGCAGCGACATGCCGCCAGCGCGTTGCTGTGGTACGAGACTCGCAATAACGGTAACCCTTGGTTTGTGGTTATACAGGGAGCCTATACCTCGCGGGAATCGGCGCGATCAGCACTCCCGGGGTTGCCCGCCGAGTTGCGTGATCAGCAGCCCTGGGTCCGCAGCCTTGAAGAAGTGCAGACCGATATTCGAGCTCGTAACTGAGCTGATGGCAGTTTGTCGTAAAAGGAGTGGGTGTGTAGAATGCCCAGCCTTCTGAATCCAGCATCATTGAAAGAGGATATTGCGTTGGCAGCGTTGAAGAATGACAGATTTTTACGAGCACTGGCAGGCGAACCGGTCGACATGACCCCTGTGTGGATGATGCGTCAAGCTGGACGCTACCTGCCGGAGTACCGTGCTACGCGCGCGCAGGCCGGCGATTTCATGAGCCTCTGCAAATCCCCCGAGCTGGCCTGCGAAGTCACCCTGCAGCCCCTCCGCCGGTATGCGATGGATGCCGCAATCCTGTTCTCCGACATCCTCACCATTCCGGATGCCATGGGACAGGGGCTCTATTTTACCGAGGGTGAAGGGCCACGTTTCCGCAAGGTTGTGCGCAGCGAGAAAGACGTTGAGGCATTGCCCGATCTGAAAGTCGCCAAGGATCTGTCCTATGTGACAGATGCGGTGTCCGTGATTCGTCGCGAGCTGAATGGCTCGGTGCCCTTGATCGGCTTTTCCGGCAGCCCCTGGACGTTGGCGACCTATATGATCGAAGGCAGCGGCAGCAAAGATTTTCGTAATGCCAAGTCTTTCATGTTCAACCAGCCGCAAGCCATGCACCTGCTGCTCGACAAGCTCGCCACCGCCGTGACTGATTACCTGAACGCGCAAATTGCCGCTGGCACCCAGGCGGTACAGATCTTTGATACCTGGGGCGGCGTGCTTTCCACGCATGCATATCGCGAATTCTCGCTGGCCTATATGACCAAGGTGGTGGCCGGACTGACCCGAGAGTCCGAGGGGCGCAAAGTCCCCGTCATCCTGTTCACCAAGAACGGTGGCCTGTGGCTGGAAGATATTGCCGCCAGCGGCTGCGACTGCGTGGGACTGGACTGGACCATCGATATCGGCCGTGCCCGTGCGCGCATCGGCGACAAGGTATCCTTGCAGGGCAACATGGACCCCTCCATTCTCTACGCATCTCCGGACAGCATTCGGGCTGAGGTGGCGAGGATTCTGCAGGACTACGGCTCGGGTTCAGGGCACGTATTCAATCTGGGACATGGCATTACGCCCGACGTTGATCCGGCCAATGTTGCCGTCTTCATCGAGTCCGTACATGAGCTCTCAGGGCGCTACCATCAATAATGCCATCACCGGGGCGACTGGAAGTAATGCCAGGGCCACTGTCGCCGATCTCCCCGCCGGGACAGGAATTCCTCTCTGTCTCATCGGGCTCGGCGCCAATCTCGATTCACATTCCGGGCCGCCCCTGGCGACACTGAAAGAGGTGGTTCGTGCGCTGCAGGCGCTGAGCGACTATCCCCTGATTGTCTCTTCAGCGTGGCGCAGCAGTCCGGTGGATTGTCCTCCAGGCTCCCCGGACTTCGTCAATGCCGTGGCGGCCATGCTGCCTCGCTGCGGCTCAGACTCGCTGGCGCTTTTGGGCAGCGTGCAGCAAATCGAGTTGGATTTCGGCCGAGTCCGCGAAGAAGTTCAAAATGTTCCGCGCACGCTGGATCTTGATCTGCTGGCCTGTGGCAATATCATCATGAACACGACGGTGCTGGAATTGCCCCATCCGCGCTTGCATCTTCGGGGTTTTGTGCTGGCGCCACTGGCGGAGATAGCTCCAGGGTATGTGCCGCCAGGTCAGCAACTGTCCGTAGAGAAGTTGCTTGAAACAGTCGAACAAGCAGGTGAAGCAAGGCTTTTAAAAATTACAAATGACTCTGTCAGTTTGTAACTCGGCGTGTATACTAAGGTCCAACACAGCTCGCAGAAGGCTGTGAAACAAGCAAAAAAGACAATGGGTGTGATATCAGTCAACACTGCCAGTCAACACCTAGGGTAGCGCTTCAAGGGGCAGATAGTGTTTCAATCACGAATCAGATCAGCGCTGCTATTGGCGATGGCCTGTGGCGTTTTCGCCACAGCTCCCGCGTATGCGCAGGATCTTTCAGTGAAAACCGGGCTCGGCTTCTCCACCGGACTCGCGCCTTCCCTGCTCAGCCCTGGCGCCAATGGGTTCAATGTCTCGCGCAACGCCGTGCAGACGCCCTTCTCCAGCGAATACGTCGATAGCCTAAATCTCGGTATGCTGTTCTCCCCGGCCAAAGGGCTGAATCTGCGTGCGGGTGCCTGGCGCGTCGGCCTGCAGGAGCAACTACCGACCGCGGCGGTCATGCCGGATGCGCTGATCGCGGCAAGCGGCCCGAGGCTGTACATTGATGACAGCAATCTGCAGGCTGGGATGCTCGAAGCCCCCGCCGTGGTGAGCTCTATCGGTCCTGGTCAGCAGACACATGGCGTCGATTTGAGTGCCTCTTATGTGTGGGAATCACCACGCTTCGGGCAGTTTATTGTCAGCACCAAGGCGACCTACCTTTACGACAATGCCAAAGTGGAAGGGTTGCTCGACGGCCCCCTGCCACCCGTTACCGAAAGCACGCTTTTGCCCAAGGGCACCGAGTTGCAGAGCAGCCTGATGTTGACCTGGCAGGTTGGCAAGCACTCCGCGAGCGCCGTCACTAATTACTTTGATTCATTCGAAGAGCTGGGCAAGTTGAACCTCGAACAGTTGAACGAGATTGTTGGCAACATGACCACGCTTGACCTGCAGTATGGCTACAACCTGAAAGCGGGCAAAGAAGGCCAGGCCCTGTTCTCCGTCGGGGTGCGCAACCTCTTCGATGCCAGGCCGGATCAGTTGCTGGAGACTCGCCCGGGTGCCATCGAACAAACAGGCCGTGTGGCCTACGGCACCATCAAGTATCAGTTCTGATGGTTTCTCAATAGCCGACTTTCAATAGCCACTCTCAATAGTTAGCCCGCCAGATTTGTCACCACACGCACGATGGCGTCAGTCAGTCGTCGCAATTGTGTGTTGCTGATGATGTATGGTGGCATCACGTAGATCAAACGGCCGAACGGCCTGATCCAGACCCCCTCTGCGACGAAAGCAGGCTGAATTCGCGCCATCACCACCGGCTCGCGTAATTCCACCACTCCGATTCCACCAAGCACCCGCACATCGGCGACCTGCGGCAGCGCTGCGCATGCGT
>CAIRBI010000086.1 GCA_903876785.1 uncultured Gammaproteobacteria bacterium | reverse complement strand
TGACAGCGCCTGTGACTTCACGTCGCGGATGGCGCCCTGACCGCTGCAGCGCGGGCAGACAATCGTGCTGGTCTCTTCGAGGGAAGGGCGCAGGCGCTGGCGTGACATCTCCAGCAGACCGAAACGGGAGATGCGGCCGACTTGCACGCGCGCACGGTCCGCTTCCAGCGCATCACGCATGCGGTTCTCTACTTCCTTCTGATTACGGGCACTGCTCATGTCGATGAAGTCGATCACGATCAGGCCGCCCATGTCGCGCAGGCGCAACTGGCGGGCGATCTCATCGGCCGCCTCGAGGTTGGTATTCAGGGCGGTTTCTTCGATGTCGGAGCCACGTGTCGCACGGGAGGAGTTGATGTCAATTGACACCAGTGCCTCGGTCGGGTCGATCACGATGGAACCGCCGGACGGGAGCTTTACTTCGCGTTGGAATGCGGTCTCGATCTGGCCTTCGATCTGGTAACGATTGAACAGCGGCAGAGATTCCTGATAAAGCTTGATGCGGGCTTCGTAGTGCGGCATCACCTGACGCACGAAAGTGATGGCCTCGTCGAAAGCTTCTTTGGTGTCGAACAGGACTTCGCCAATGTCCTGGCGCAGGTAGTCACGAATGGTGCGAATGATAACGTTGCTTTCCTGATAGATCAGGAACGGCGCTGCCTTCTGGGTAGACGCTTCGGTAATGGAATTCCACAGGGAGAGCAGGTAGTCGAGGTCCCACTGCAATTCCTGCTGCTGCTTTCCTACGCCGGCGGTGCGCACGATCATGCCCATGCCATCAGGAATTTCCAAGCCGCTGAGCGCCTCACGAATCTCGGAGCGCTCCTCACCTTCGATGCGACGGGAGATGCCCCCGGCTCGTGGGTTGTTTGGCATGAGAACCAGGTAGCGGCCGGCGAGGCTGACGAAGGTGGTCAGTGCTGCGCCCTTGTTGCCCCGCTCTTCCTTCTCCACCTGCACAATGACTTCGGTGCCTTCGGAAACGGATTCCTTGATGTTGACGCGACCGCCCTCGCCACCGCCACGCTTGGTAAAGTACTGAGGAGAGATTTCCTTTAGCGGTAGAAAGCCATGGCGCTCAGCACCGAAGTCCACGAAAGCGGCTTCCAGGCTGGGTTCAACGCGGGTAATGCGGCCTTTGTAAATGCTGGCTTTTTTCTGAATTCTGGAGCGATTCTCGATGTCCAGATCGTATAGACGCTGACCATCAACCAGAGCTACGCGCAACTCTTCTTCTTGAGTCGCATTGATTAACATTCTTTTCATGATTAGGTTCACTTTTCTGTTGAGCCAGAACCGTAAACCCGGGGTACATCAAACCTGCAGGCAGCGCATTACTGAAAGCGGATTTGCTTTCTTTTCAACATAACCATGGCGAGATATTAACTGCATTGCCGACCCTGGTGAGTTGGGAACTGAAATCCGATAACGAAAATCTCTGACTTTACTGTGGCGCAGCGTCGCGGCGGCACATTGACAGAGAGTGGCGTGTGTTTGCCTGGCCCTGTCGGAAAGTCGATTCATGTAAACCTGACTGCTTCCAGTGCTGTCTCATCTGTTAATGGCGTGAGAATGCACCTTCCTGAATTTGATACGACCCGAATTTATCTGGCTGTATTTTTTTTCGTACTGGCACTTGTTGCCAGTACTCCGTATGTTTTCAACACCGTGTTTCCGGTGCTTTGTTCACTGCTTTGGGCTTTTCTGAAATCTTGTCGCGGCACAGCGCCTGTCTGGCCCCTTATGACTGATTGGCATGGCGTCAGTAGGTCAGAAATTTCGCATGTCAGGGAGTGGGCCAAATGGGCCGATGTCCCCCATACTCTGCAGCGCCTGCTGAATATAACAGTAAATACTTTTTAATTCAAACACCTGGAGAGCTTGCTCTGGGTTTCAGTGCGGCCCTAGAATGGCTTGTTGCGTGGCATTGCACAAACAAGGACACAGTCAATGACTATTTACCTGTATGTACGCACCTCCGAGTTCGAAATCGCGGTAAACCCGCATGAATCAACGGTGGCGATGAGTAACCAGCTGGATGCGGAATGGCAGGCCATGCAGCAGGCATGTGAGGATCACCACTGGGGTGATGCGCTGCCAATCATCGATTCCGGCACAGACTGGAATACTGATTTTGCCACGCGACTAGGTGGTGGACAGCTCCTGGACACTCTGACAATGGGAGACATGGTGGTGGCGTATGCCTTGGAGCGGGTGTTCAGCTCCTGCTATGATGCTTTCACCACGCTTGAGCGCCTGAAGTCGATCGGCGTCAAGTTGTTCGTGGTGGAACTGGGTGGGAACGCCACTGACTCCGCACTGCAGTTTGATCTTGTCAGTGCTGCCAGGCTGTTTGCGGCGCTGGAACGTCGACGCTCTGTGGAACGCATCAAGAACATCAAGAAGGTCCAGCGCGACAAAGGGCGGTTCCTTGGCGGCAGCCGGCCCTTTGGCTACATGATCCATTCGAACGGCCGTCTTATAGAGAATCCCATGGAGCAAAAGGTCTTGAAGAGAATCATGCAACTGCGCGAGCAGGGGCTCTCGTTGCGGGGCATTGCCGCCGAGGTCAGTACACCCGTTGCCCCGGTGAGCTTCAAGACTGTGCAAAGGATCCTGCAACGCAATGTTTAAACCTGTCGCGCTCTTCATAGGCTTGCGTTACACACGAACGCGCAAGAAGAGCCAGATCCTTTCCTTCGTCTCCATTGTCTCCACCCTCGGAATCACCGTGGGAGTATTGGCGCTAATTGTAGTGCTCTCCATCATCAATGGTTCTACCAGCACGATGCGAGACGAAACGCTAAAGTCTGTACCGCATGCCAGCATTGCCGACGGTAATGGTATGGCGGAGCAGTGGCCAGACCTCCTGGCGGCAGTGCAAAGCCATCCACAAGTGCTCGGTGCGGCACCTTACATGGAGGGAGAAGGTTGGCTGCGTTATGACGGTGGTGGGGAGTTCATTCAGATCCGTGGCGTCGATCCAGTCCATGAGTCAGACGTGCTTCAGGTCGAAAGCCCGGGTTTCGAGACGCTGCTGGAAAGGCTGGGAGAGACGGATAATGGCATTATTCTCGGCTTGAGCATGGCGAATCGTCTGGCCATGTATCAGGGTGACGAGGTGACGCTGATGTCCCTCAACAGCCTGATCGGCCGTAACCTCAGCGATGTGATGAAGTTTCGCGTTGTGGGTGCTGCTGACTTCGGCTTTTACGGCAACAACAATACCGTGATGATCGGATTGCCTGCCGCCCAGGGGCTGTTTGGAGACGACGAGACTGGGGTGGTGAATGCCGCGCAGGATGTGCATCTGCGCCTCCGGGTCACGGATGTGTTCAATGCCGGTGTGATTGCACAGGACGCCCTGAACGTGCTGCCAGCACAACTCGCCAGTGATCAGCTCGTGGCCAGCAGCTGGAGTGAGAGTCAGAGCAGCCTGTTCGATGCACTCCGGTTGGAAAAGACATTGACCGGGTTCATGTTGTTGATGATTGTGGTCATCGGCGCCGTCAACATCGTCTCGACGCTGGTGATGGTGGTCGCCGACAAGAGCGCAGACATCGCCATCCTGCGCACCATGGGGGCCAGCCGGGCGACCATCATGATGGTGTTCGTGACACAGGGCACGACGGTCGGGATCTTCGGCACCGCGCTGGGAGCCGTCCTGGGCGTCTTGCTTTCTCTTAACCTTTCCCGCGTGATGCAGGGCATCGAGTCAACGCTGAATGCCGCGTTTTCTCCGGACGACGTCTACATGATTTCCTATCTGCGCGCCGAGTTGCGCGCAGATGACGTGGTGCTGATCTGCATCAGCGCCCTCGCGGTGAGTTTCCTTGCCACTCTTTATCCTGCTTACCGGGCAACGCGTATTCAGCCCGCCGAAGTGCTGAGGTATGAATAAGCCATGACCCAAGTCCCTGTCTCTGACTCAACCACTGCTGCCAACGCTGCCATCAATCAAGATCCGGGGCCGGAGCTGATGCTCGAGTGCCGGCACCTCGGCAAGATCTACTCTCAAGGTCCGGAGGAGGTGATGGTACTGGAAGACGTCAATCTGCAGGTGTATGCCGGGGAGCGTATCGCCATTGTGGGCAGTTCTGGCTCCGGCAAGACGACGTTGTTGAATCTGCTCGGGGGGCTCGACCTGCCTACGACGGGAGATGTCCTGGTTGCCGGCATGAATCTCGCGTCCCTCAATGAGACCCAGCGTGGCCAGATGCGTAACCGTTATCTGGGATTCGTCTATCAGTTCCATCACCTGCTGGGGGAATTCACGGCGCTTGAGAATGTCTGCATGCCCCTGCTGATCGCCGGCCTTGATGTCCGCCGCGCGGCGCAGCGGGGAGAGAACATCCTGACGCGCGTTGGTCTCGGACATCGTCTCGAACACAAGCCTTCGGAGCTCTCGGGTGGAGAGCGTCAGCGTGTCGCCATTGCCCGTGCTCTGGTTACGGAGCCGCGTTGTGTGCTTCTCGATGAGCCGACCGGCAATCTGGATCGCCATACAGCACGCGAGATTCATCTGCTGATGGCGGAGCTGAACACCCTGCTTGCGACCAGCTTCATCGTCGTCACCCATGATGAGGAGTTTGCCAGGTCTCTGGACAGAGTGTTGTTGCTGCGCAACGGAAGGCTGGAACCGCAGGGCGCAATGGACGGGGATGCCGATGGCTGCTGAGACCCGCCGATCCTCCTCCATGGGGCCTCTCGCGGCCAGCTCATTCGCCGCCTGGATGGCGCTGCGTTATGTCAGCGTGGGGCGCCGCAGTCAGCTCGTGTCGTTCATGTCCCTGTTGACAATCAGCGGGCTGGCGCTCGGCATTACCATCCTGATCACCGTGCTGTCAGTGATGAATGGTTTTGACCGGGAAGTGCGCGAGAACATCCTTGGAATTCTGCCCCATGCCACTGTCAAGGCACAGGAGCGACAAACGCCGGAGCAGTGGGGACCCATTCAGGCGCTGCTGGATGCCAATCCCCGGGTGCTTGCCACCGCGCCGCTGATAGAAGCCACCGGAGTGCTGGCGGTGCCGGGGTATTCCAAAGGGGTTCTCGTCAACGGCATCGACCCGGAGCAGGAAGGGCGCATTTCCATCCTCGACCGTTTCATGCTCAGCGGCAGTCTGGCCGGTTTGAACGACGGACGCTTCAACATCGTGCTGGGCGCAACGCTGGCGGAGAATCTGGGTGTCGGGCTGGGTGACAAGGTCAGTCTCTATTCCCTGAATGTGTCGGTCAATCCTCTGGTGCCATTGCCGACTCAACGTCAGTTCACAGTGGCTGGTATTTATCGTGTAGGCACTCTCGAACTGGACAGCGCGATGGCGATGATCACGCTGCAGGATGCGCAGGCGTTGTACCGCTACCGGGACAGTTACACCGGACTGCGCTTCCGCATTGATGATCTGTTCGCGGTGCGTGAGGTGCGTGCCGAGTTGCAGGAGCAGTTGTCCGCGGATTTCGAGGTGCAGACCTGGACGCAGCTGTTCGGCAATATTTACGAAAACATACAATTCTCGCGCACCATCGTTGGTTTTCTCTTGTGGCTGCTGGTGGGGGTTGCGGCTTTCAATCTGGTGGTAAGCCTGATCATGATCGTGCGCGACAAGCGCGGCGACATCGCCATTTTGCGAACTCTCGGCGCCAGCCCCCAGACCATCGGCCGCATTTTCATGACGCAAGGTTGCGTCGTAGGCTTGATCGGCACTGGATTGGGTGTTCTGTTCGGAGTGTTCTTCGCACTGACAATCAGCGACATCGCCGGACTGATCGAGTCTGTTCTGGGCGTGAAACTGCTCAGCGCAGAGGTCTACCCGGTGGACTTTCTGCCGTCGCAGATACTTCTCAGTGACATTGTGGGTGTCAGTGTCGGCGTGTTCCTGTTGTCTGTGCTGGCGACGCTTTACCCTGCCTTCCGCGCGTCCCAGGTGCAGCCTGCCGAGGCCCTGCGCTTCGAGTAAATTTGGGGTCAGAGTAAAAATACAGTAGTTTTGACTACTGTATTTTTACTCTGACCCCAAATTTCCCTGACCCCAAGTTTATTCAGGCGCGGTAGCAGCCGGTTACCGGACTTACTCCTATACTGGAAGTGAATTTTCTGCTCGGACTGCCAAACCATGCGCTCACGGATGATCGCGTTTTGCTGCGGCGTAGCCGCTGTCTCGCGTTTCCCGGATCTGCCCGCTATTCATGCCATCTGGCTGGTCCTTATGGCTGTGCCGCTATGCGTGACCTTGTGGCGTGGTCCGACGCCGATCGCGACAGTGGCGGCCTTGCTGCTGGGGCTTGGTTGGGCAGTTGGTATTGGCAATGTTCGTGTGGCTGAGTTGTTACCGGGCGAACTGGAGGGAGAGGACTTCTGGGTTATCGGCGAGGTGCGCGGTTTGCCACAGACCAGTGCCCGCTCCCAGCAGTTCACATTCCGGGTGGAGCAAAGCTGTTTCACCCTGTTGCCCGATGATTGTCACCGTCAGCCTCCGGAATTCGCAGCTCGGTTCAACGATCGCAATATTCTGCTCAACCACTATAGCGACGCAGATATGATCCCCGATCAGCGCTGGCTGTTGCGGGTGCGCTTGAATCAACCCCATGGTTTCGCCAATCCCGGTGGTTTCGATTACGAGGGCTGGCTCTTCCAGCAGGGCTTCACGGCAAAAGGCTATGTGCGCGAGAATCCCTTCAACGTGCGTCTTGATGACAGCGCACAGCTGCTGGCATTGCCATCTATTTCCCTCATGCGTTATCACCTGCGCGCAAGGCTCCTGGACGCGATGCAGGAGTTACCTCACGCGAGCATTATTCTGGCACTGGTATTGGGGGATCAGGAGCAAATCAGTGCAGAGAGCTGGTCGCTGTTCACCGCTACCGGAACCAATCATCTGATTGTCATTTCCGGGATGCACGTGGCCTTCGTCGCGCTTCTTTGCTATGGGCTTGTCAATCGCCTGGCACGCCTTACCCCGTGGCTGCTGTTGCGGATACCTGCGCAGAAATGCGGTGCGGTGAGCGCCGTCATTGGTGCCCTTGGGTATTGCCTGCTGGCAGGATTTTCGGTGCCGACGCAACGCTCTTGCATCATGGTGCTGGTCTTTATGAGTGGTCAGCTTGTCGGTCGGCAATTTCCGACCTCATTCAGTTTCTGTCTGGCATTGACGCTGGTGCTGCTGATCAATCCCATGAGTGTGACCGGGGCGGGATTCTGGTTGTCGTTCGGAGCGGTTGGTACGTTGTTGCTGGCCTTCGCTGGCATCAGGCGATTGCGCGGCGTGAGCCGTCGTCGCAGCAAAAAAACAGATGAGTTTGGCAGCGTTGACGACGATGATCGCCCGCGCTGGGGTTGGCGGCGCCTGTGGCAGCAACATGTGCAGCCGCAATATGTGGTGTTCATCGGCATGATCGTGCCGCTGGCAATCATGATGCAACAGTTGTCTTTGCTCTCGCCGCTTGCCAATGTGCTGGCGATTCCCCTGGTGAATATTCTAGTTGTGCCTCCGGCCCTGCTGGGTACCTTGCTGCTGGTGATCTGGGCCCCGCTCGGAACACTGCTTTTAACCATAGCCAACCATGTGTTGGGTGTGGTGATCTGGATGCTGCAGGAATTGACAAGTCACGCATCCGGGCTGGTGCTTTGGCAATTTTTCGGACTTACGACGGCGTCTCTGGTGTTTGCTTGCGCGGGATCGCTGTTGTTGTTGATGCCTCGGGGCTGGCCCTCCCGCTGGCTTGCGCTAGTAATGTTCTTACCACTGCTTTTTCCGCAGCGGCAGCCTCTCAAGGAGGGTGTTGTCGAGATCACGGTTCTGGATGTCGGGCAGGGGCTCGCGGTGGCTGCGCAGACGGCAGGCCATGTGCTGGTCTACGACACCGGGCCTCGTCTCAGCGAGAGCTTCGATACAGGCAGCGCAGTGGTTTTTCCGTTCCTCAGGCAAGGTGGTTTGCGTAGAGTGGATCGTTTGATCGTGAGCCATGCTGACAACGATCATGCCGGAGGTCTGGAGTCCGTACTGAAGTTGCTGGAGGTGCGGCACATAGCAGGCAGTACATGGCCGGAGGAGAGCGAAATACCGGCGAATTTTACCCTGTGCGAACAGGGCGAGCGCTGGGTATGGGATGGGGTGACATTCGAGATTCTTCACCCTGCAGAGGGAATGACTTACGCGGGCAATGACAGCTCCTGCGTGCTGCGCATCGAGGCTGGTGAGCAGAGCGTGTTATTGCCCGGCGATATCGAGTCCGGGGCCGAACGACGTCTGTTGCAGTCGCATGGCGCCGCCTTGGCCAGCGATGTGCTGATTGCGCCTCATCATGGTAGTGGTACCTCGTCCTCCATGCGCTTTCTGGAGGCTGTGCAACCGGGTGTGGTGCTGTACTCAGCGGGCTATCGAAGCCAATTCGGACATCCGGTAGCAGACGTTGTTGCCCGCTATGAGGCGTTGGGCGCGGTGCCTTACAACACGGCGTTGTCCGGCGCACTCAGTTTGCGCCTGGGAGAGGTATACGGTGCGGTGGTGCCAACGGAGTTTCGCAGCAGTCACCGGCGCTACTGGTTCATGCGACCGACGCAGGAATCCGCATGCTTGCACGGGCTCGGCCGTCGCCTGTCAGGGGTGGTCAAGTCGTGCTCACGTGGCGGTGATTGAGTATGGTAAAGTACATGCCGTTATTCCCGGAGGTATATTGTGATTGAAATAATCAAGGCAGGCGGATGGTTGATGCTGCCCATCATTCTGAGTTCGATCGTGGCCATTGCCATCGTTATCGAACGCTTTTGGACACTCAGCGCGACGCGCATCTCCCCACGTTATACCCTCGGCCAAGTGTGGACCTGGATCAAGAACAACGAGCTCGACGCAGCGCATCTGCGCGAGTTGAGACTTGCTTCACCGCTTGGTCAGATTCTGACCGCAGGTCTGATCAATGCCAAGTACGGACGCAGCGCGATGACCGAGAGTATCGAGCAGGCCGCCAGTCTGGTAGTGCACGATCTCGAACGCTACCTCAATACTCTGGGCATCATCGCTGCCATTACTCCGTTGCTCGGTCTGCTTGGCACCGTGTTCGGCATGATCCAGGTTTTCAGCGAAATCATGGTGCAGGGCACCGGTGATCCCAGTGCGCTGGCGGGAGGCATCTCGCAGGCGTTGATCACTACTGCTGCCGGCCTCTGTGTCGCCATTCCGAGCTACATGTTCCACCGCATGTTCATGCGGCGCGTTGATACCCTCGTGCTGAATCTGGAGCAGGAGTCGATCAAACTGGTGGACGCTCTGCATAGTGATCGCCGTGTCGAAATCAAAGAGATTGGCACCCCGTGAAGTTTCAACGCCGCATTACACAGGATCTGGAGATCAATCTTACACCTTTGATTGATGTAGTCTTTCTGTTGCTGATCTTCTTTATGGTCTCCACGACGTTCACGCGAGAGAACCGCCTCGCCGTCAACCTCCCCGAAGCTGACGGCAACCCTGTGGAGGAAACTGCACGCACTATCGAGATTTCCGTCAGTCAGGGCGGAGCTTATGCGATCGACGGACGCACGCTGGTCAATTCAGAACTCAGCACCTTGATGCAGGGGCTGGAAGAAGTGGCATTGGGCGACAGGGATGTGGCATTGATCCTCATAGCCGACGCCGAGGCCTCCCACCAGTCTGTCGTCACGGCGATGGATGCCATCGGCAAATCCGGTTTCAGCAGGCTCAGCATTGCAACGCGTCAACCGGATGATGAAGATAACTGAACCTTGCGTGGGAGCTCCTATAAAGCCCCGCCCTCACTGAACAGACGACAGCAAAGCATGGCAAAACAGAAAATGGATCAGAAGGGCTGGGAGCTTTACAAGCGCCTGCTCACATACGTCAAGCCGCACCGCCTGGTGTTTGGCATCAGCGTGTTTGGTTACATCATTTTCTCCATCACCGGTGTGGCGACTGCAGAGTGGCTGGGCTGGACCATCGACCAGGTCACCGCAAAGAATCCGGATGCCCGCATCATCAGCCCGCTGGTATGTGTAGCAATTGTCGTCGTGCGCGGCATAGGCGGGTTCATGGGAGGCTACTCTCTGGAATACATTGCCAACCATATCGTCCACAAGCTGCGTTGCGACATCATGGACAAGATGCTTGAGTTGCCGGTGCGCTTTTATGACAACAGTACGGCAGGACGTCTGGTCTCGAAGGTTACGTACGATGTTGCCCAGATCAGCGGCGCGGCGACCAATGCCGTCACGGTGATTTTTCGGGAGGGCCTCACCGTTGTGGGCTTGCTCATCGCCCTGTTCTGGAGCAACTGGCAGCTGAGTCTGGTGTTCCTGCTGGTGGCCCCCTGTGTCGCCGCCGTGGTGAGCTTTGCCTCCGGCAAGTTCCGCAAATACAGTGCACAGATGCAGAACTCCATGGGTGACGTGACCCAGATTACCAATGAGTCCATCAAGGGCCAGCGTGTGGTCCGGACCTTCAATGCCGGAGACTTCGTGCTGGATCGTTTCCGCTACGCCAGTGAACGCAATCGTCGCCAGAACATGAAGATGGTGGGCACGCAGTCGGTGGCAATTCCCACCATTCAGTTTCTGGTGAGTGTTGCCATGGCCGTTCTCATCTGGTTTGCGATGTCCCCGGCGTTGTTTGCCAGTGCCACCGCTGGTGAGTTCGTGACCTTCCTGACGGTGGCGGGCCTGCTCGCCAAGCCCATTCGCCAGTTGTCACAGGTCAACTCAGTGGTACAGCGGGGAATCTCGGCCGCCGACAGTATCTTCTCGCTGCTGGACGAGACACCCGAGCAAGACGACGGCACCTTTGAGGTTGCGAGGGTGCGCGGCGAGGTGAGTTTTGAGGACGTCAGTTTCGGCTACAAAGAAGGTGAGTCCGTTCTCTCGCATATCAATATTCATGTGAAGCCGGGGCAGAGCGTCGCCCTGGTGGGAAGATCGGGCAGTGGCAAATCCACGCTCGTCAGTCTGTTGCCGCGTTTCTACAATGTCGACGCGGGCGTATTGAAGATAGATGGCGTCCCGGTGCAGGACTTCACGCTGCGCAATCTGCGCCAGCAGATCGCCGTGGTCAGTCAGGACGTGGTCTTGTTCGAAGGGACCGTGGCGGACAACATTGCGTATGGCAGCAATGGCGGCATCACCGATGAGGCGATCATCGAAGTGGCGAGGAATGCCCATGCGATGGAGTTTATCGACAAGTTGGATAACGGCATCCACTCCATCGTCGGCGATTCCGGCCTGATGCTCTCGGGCGGGCAGCGCCAGCGCGTCGCTATTGCCAGGGCCTTCCTGAAGGATGCCCCGATACTGGTGCTGGACGAGGCAACGTCGGCGCTGGACTCCGAATCCGAACAGTATATTCAGCAGGCGCTGAGCACTTTGATGAAAGGGCGTACCACCTTCGTGATTGCACACCGACTCTCGACCATTGAGAACGCCGATATCATCATCGTGATGGACAAGGGCAGGATCGTGGAATCAGGGACTCACCAGGAGTTGCTTGCGCTGAGGGGACATTACGCCGGTCTGCACAAGATTCAGTTCACCGAACCGGCGCAGGGTGATTGATGACGATTGTCGATGCCTGGTACAGGAAACACGCCTGGCTGTGGCTGCTGTGGCCACTCTCAGTTCTGTTTACCCTACTGGCCCGCCAGCGTCGCGCCCGTTTGCAGCGTGCCTGGCCACCCGAACCTGCTGACATTCCCGTAGTGGTGGTAGGCAATATCACAGTTGGTGGCACTGGCAAGTCTCCGTTCGTGATTGCGCTTGTAAGACAGTTGCAGGCCATTGGGCTGCGGCCCGCCGTTATTACGCGCGGTTATGGTGGTAGTGCATCGCACTATCCCTGTTTTCTCGATGCGGCCTCGACAGTGGAGGAGGCCGGTGACGAAGCAATCATGATCAGACGCAGCGTGTCCTGCCCTGTGGTGGTCGATCGTCGTCGTATGCGTGCCATTGAAGCGTTGCGCAAGGGTCAGACCTGCGACGTGATCATCAGCGATGACGGGCTGCAGCATTACGCCATGCCACGAGCCCTCGAAATCGTCATGCTCGATGGCGAACGCCTGCTGGGCAACGGGCTGTGCCTGCCCGCTGGTCCCCTGCGGGAATCCGCCGCACGGCTGGAAGAGGTGGACTACGTCGTAATGAACGGGGATAGCAGTGATACCACCCTTGCTAACGGGCGCTTTGGCCGCAAGCCGGCAATGCACCTGCGGCCTGCGGCCTGGGTGAATCTGCGCAGCGGTGCGCGGGTTGATCTGCAGAGTCTGCCGCTGGCCGGAGCTGGGCGCCTGCATGCCTTCGCCGGGATCGGCAATCCACAACGCTTCTTCGCGACAGTGCGCGCATTGGGGTATTCACCGCTGTGCCATCCGTTTCCGGATCACTATCGGTTTGGTGCGCAGGATCTGCGCTTCGCCGCTGGCAATACCGTGGTGATGACCCAGAAAGACGCCGTAAAGTGCGAGAGTTTTGCTGGCCCTGACTACTGGTATCTTGCGGTTGAGGCGGAACTGGATGCCGACTTCAGTGCACACCTGTTGCAAAATATCAGCGCGAGAATTGGTACAGCTCCCCATGCGGATTAGAGGATAGAACTTAGGATATTGAACTTAGGATATTGAACAATGGACCAGAAATTATTGAGTATTCTCGCGTGCCCCCTGTGCAAGGGGCCGCTCAAACATGAGCGTCAGGCGTCCGAGCTCATCTGCTTTGGCGACGCGCTGGCGTTTCCCGTTCGTGACGGCATCCCGGTGATGCTTGAATCCGAGGCAAGACAGCTGACTCAGGAAGAACGGGAGAAGCGTTGATGTCTTTTGTGGTGGTGATCCCCGCACGCTATGCTTCGACCAGACTTCCCGGCAAACCTTTGCTGGATATCGTCGGCAAGCCGATGCTTCAGCATGTTTACGAGCGGGCGCTGCAGAGCGAAGCGCACGCGGTGTACATCGCCACAGACGACGAACGCATTCGCGAGGCGGCGTCACGCTTTACCAGCAACGTCTGCATGACGCTCTCCACCCATCAGTCCGGCACTGACCGCATTCAGGAAGTAGCGCGGCAACTCGGGCTGTTGCAGGACGAGATCGTTGTCAACGTGCAAGGCGATGAGCCATTGATACCTCCCTCGGCTATCAATCTGGTGGCGCACAATCTGCAGCTCAATCCGGACGCCGGCATTGCCTCACTGTACGAAGATATTCACAGCGAGCAGGAATACCGTAACCCCAACGCTGTGAAGGTAGTGACGGACCTGCAGGGATATGCCTTGTATTTCAGTCGCTCACCCATTCCCTGGCGGGCCGCAGACGCAACAGAACAGTCATTCGGCAAGCGCCATATCGGTATTTACGCCTATCGCGTGGCGACCTTGGACAGCTATGTCACGTGGCCGCAGGTGGCACTGGAGGTCTCGGAGCGTCTCGAGCAACTGCGCGCGATGAGCCATGGCATCCGGATTCACATGGGGCGCGCCAGTGAGCAGATGCCCGCCGGCGTGGACACCCCCGAAGATCTGGAGGCGGTGCGCGCTTATCTGCAGGCGTCTCTGGTCGCTCGCTAGTCAAAATCTGTCAGCGCATCAGGAGTACACATTGACACGCAACAAGGATGCACCAATCAGGGTTCTCATGGTTTGTCTGGGCAACATCTGTCGCTCGCCCACGGCCCATGGTGTGTTTCAGCAGCGAGTTGAGAGTGCTGGTCTGGCTGGCCTTATCGAGGTGGACTCCGCGGGAACCGGTGACTTCCATCTTGGCGAAAAGCCGGATATCCGCTCCCGCAAGGCGGCACAGCAGCGCGGCTACAACCTCAGCAGCCTGCGAGCCCGGCAAGTGAGCAATGATGATTTCGAGCGCTTCGATTACATCCTCGCCATGGACGACAACAACCTGCGCGACCTGCAGGCACTGTGTCCGGCGTCATTGCAGCACAAGCTGCGCCTGTTCATGGAATTTGCCGACAATAACTATCTTTCAGTGCCCGATCCCTACTACGGAGAGGGGGGAGGGTTTCAACTGGTGCTGAATCTGGTGGAAGAGGCGGCCGATGCGCTGCTGGACCACATCAGGAAACAGGATCTGCAAGGCTGATCAGCGGAAGGGTTCATGGCAGGGTTATCAGCAGGGTTTGTTCCAGCGTTCATCCAGGAGAATGTCGATCTCAGCTCCCGCAATACCTTCGGCATCCGGGCCCATGCCCGCTATTTCTGCGCGGTGCGCAGTCTGCAGGAGCTGAGGGTAGCATTGCAATTCCGGCGCGTAAGGCAGGTGCCATTGCTGGTGCTCGGTGGTGGCAGTAACGTGTTGTTGTGCGCCGACTATCCCGGTGTCGTGGTGCAGATGTCCCTGCCAGGCATCGAAGTGCTGGCTGAACGCGAGGGCGAACTGCTCGTGCGTGCCGCCAGCGGCGAGAGCTGGCATGGCTTTGTGCAGCACTGTCTGCACAACGGTTATTACGGATTGGAAAACCTTGCTTTGATTCCGGGCAGCGTGGGTGCCGCACCAATTCAGAATATTGGCGCCTACGGAGTCGAGGTGCGCGATCTGGTCAGCGCAGTGACAGTGCTGGACATCAGCAGTGGTGAAATTGAGACTCTGACGGCCGCACAATGCGAATTTGAGTATCGCGACAGCGTCTTCAAAGGGCGTCTGCGTGGCAGGAAGATCGTGTTGGATGTGACCTTCCGCCTGCATCGACAACCGCGCGTCAATCTCTCTTATGCTGCACTCGCGCAGGCCTTGTCGGAGGTCAGTGATCCGCTACCCAGCGATGTCTTTGCCGCGGTTTGTGCGATTCGCACCAGCAAGCTGCCAGACCCGGCAGTGCTGGGAAATGCTGGCAGTTTCTTCAAGAATCCGCTGATCGCCAAGACGCACTATGATAAATTGCTGCAGTCTTACGCCAATTTGCCTGCGTACCCCGTGTTTGACCGAGAGGGTCAGTTGTCGACAACGATGGTCAAATTGCCGGCGGCCTGGTTGATTGAGCAGGCCGGCTTGAAGGGTAAGAGTTGCGGCCGGGCGGCAGTGTATCAGCAGCAGCCTCTGGTGCTGGTCAACCTGGGGGGTGCAACAGCGGTGGAGGTGGTGTCGCTTGCCAGGCAGATCCTGGCATCTGTGGAACGATTGTTCGATATCCGGCTTGAGCCAGAGGTGCAGTGGATCCCTGCCGAACCGCAAGATTGAGCCTGTCTTCGCAAGTCCTGTGCAGGTTTCTTCTTGCGGATGTACTTGCCGCCAAGGCTGTGGTAAAAATTGTCCAACGCGAACCCAGAGTCAGATCAAAGACATAATCCAATGAGACGACCCAAAATGCAGACGTCTGAGCCTTCAATCGCATCTATCACAGCCTCGGGTGTGGCAACTCCGATACGAGTGATGCTCGTGGATGAACACGAGTTGGTGCGTAGCGGCATTGCCAGGTTGATCGCTGACGAAATCGACATGACAGTGGTTGCACAGGCGGCGTCCGGGGAATCTGCTCTGGAGTTGTTGGGCATTGTCGCACCTGAAGTCATTCTGGTCGACGTGAAGATGTCTGGCCTGGTCGGTGTGGACACCATTCAGCGCCTGGTCCGTGAGCGTCCCTCGGTGCGGGTGGTCGCCATGTCCACTCTGGAGGTAGGGCTGATTCCGGCTCGCATGCTGCGGGTGGGGGCGGTGGCTTTCATCACCAAATGTGTCCCTGTTCAGGAGTTGATGCATGCCATACGCCTTGCGCACGCGGGGCAACGCTACATCACGCAGCGCATATCCAGACATCTCGCACTCAATCCCTTCGAGGAGCCACGCAAAACCCCTTTCGATTCACTCTCGCAACGTGAATTGCAGGTTGCTCTGATGCTGATCGATTGTCAGAAGGTCAATAGAATCTCCGGCGAACTCAAACTCAGTCCGAAGACGATTTACAGTTATCGATACCGGATTTTCGAGAAACTGGGACTGAGCAGCGACGTCGAACTGACGATACTTGCTGTCAGGCATGGGCTCAGTGATGCAAGTGCCCTCAATAGTGCCTCCTGATCACGCCACCACCGCGCAGGTCCCGCCCCGGTTTGACCCCAAAGCGCTGATCGCGACTCTCAGTACGCGGCCGGGTGTCTATCGCATGTTCGATGCGGGTGGTGAGATCCTCTATGTGGGCAAGGCGAAAAATCTTCGCAAGCGCGTCTCCAACTATTTTCGCGCCTCGGGCCTGGATACCAAGACCATGGCGCTGGTGGCGCGCATCGAAGGTATCGAAGTCACCATCACCAGCACCGAGACCGAGGCGCTGTTGCTGGAACAGACTCTCATCAAACAGCATCGTCCGCAGTACAATATAGAACTGCGCGATGACAAATCCTATCCGTATATCATGCTTACCAGTAAGGACGAGTTCCCGCGTCTGGCGTTCTATCGCGGTAACAAGAAACGCGATGCCACTTTTTTCGGGCCGTATCCAAGCGCGAGCGCAGTGCGGGAAAGTCTGGGAATTCTGCAAAAAGTTTTTCGTCTGCGGCAGTGCGAGGACAGCTACTTCCGCAATCGCTCGCGCCCCTGTCTGCAGTATCAGATTCAGCGCTGCACCGGGCCCTGTGTCGGATTGATTTCAGCGCACGATTACGCGCAGGACGTGCACTTTTCGACGCTTTTTCTCAACGGCAAAAGCGACACACTGATCAAAGAATTGACGCGGAAGATGGAGACCAGGGCGGAGGCACTCGATTTCGAACAGGCTGCGGTGATTCGCGATCAGATTGGTGATTTGCGGCGCATTCATGAGCAACAGTATGTATCCGACCAGGGAGGCGATGCCGATGTGCTCGCTGCCTCAATGTCTGCGGCATACGCCAGCGTGCACTTGATTGTCATCAGGGGTGGTCGACTGATCGGCAGCAAGAACTTTTTTCCTCGCGATCGACTCGCTGGTTCGGAGAGTGACCTGCTCTCGGCTTTTATTGCGCGCTATTACATTCAGGAAGACAACGCCGCCAATATTCCGCGCGAGATCATCATCAGCCCGGCCATAGAAGACGAGAAGAGTCTTGAAGAGGCATTGAGCTTTTGCGCTGACAAGGCCATCAAGATCAGTGCTGCAGTGCGTGGACATCGTGCCAGGTGGCTCGCAATGGCCGTCACCAATGCACAGCAGAGCCTGACGAGTTATGTCAGCAACAAACAGAACGTGCAGCAACGCTTTCAGCAACTGCAGGAAGCGCTGCATCTCGATGAATTGCCGCAGCGCATCGAGTGCTTTGACATCAGCCATACGGCCGGGGAGAGTCCCGTGGCCTCGTGCGTGGTGTTCGATATAAACGGTCCGCTCAAGACCGACTACCGACGTTTCAATATTGAGGGGATCACGGGCGGCGATGATTATGCAGCGATGGAACAGGCGCTGAGCCGTCGCTTCATCAGGGTTGCTCGCGAGGCGGCAGAGAGCGTTGACGGCGGCAAGGTGCCAGACATATTGCTGATTGATGGTGGCAAGGGACAATTGGCGCAGGCGCGGCGAGTGCTCGATGAGTGTCAGCTCGGCAGCGTGCAATTGCTGGGTATTGCAAAGGGCATCAGTCGCAGGGCAGGGCAGGAAACGTTGTTTCTCTCCATTCCGGATGAGGTCAACGGAGACAAGGTGACGGAGATTGTTCTACCGACCGAGTCTATCGCCTTGCACCTGCTGCAACAGATTCGCGATGAGGCACATCGCTTTGCCATCACCGGGCATCGTGCGCGGCGCGCCAAGACCCGCAATACTTCGGCGCTGGAGCAGATCCCGGGGCTGGGCCCGAAGCGGCGCAGAGAACTGTTGCGGCATTTCGGTGGTCAACAGGAAGTGCTGCGTGCCAGTGCCGAACAGCTTGCCAAGGTGGCGGGTATCAGCAGAAAGCTGGCGGAAGAGATTTATGCCCACCTTCATAACGAGTAGAATGCGATGAGTTCGCACATGACCCATCCTCATATCGTGGACGTTATGAAGTGAGTGACAGGAGATACAGCAACACCATGAACATTGCCAATATCGTTACATGCTCCCGTGTGCTGATGATCCCAATGGTTATCGCCCTGTACTATTCATCGATTCCACATGCCACGTTGCTGGCCGCAGGACTTTTTGCGATTGCCAGTCTGACCGACTGGCTGGATGGTTACTTGGCACGCAGGCTCAAGCAAACCTCTCCCTTTGGTGCATTCCTGGATCCGGTTGCTGACAAGCTGCTGGTGGTCGTGGCAATGGTGCTGCTGACTGCGAATTTTCCGAGTCCCTGGTTCGTATTGCCCACCGCGATCATTATTGCGCGTGAGGTATTTGTATCGGCACTGCGGGAATGGATGGCCAATTGCAACAAGCGTGACCTCGTGGCAGTGGGCTATATCGGCAAGGTCAAGACCACCGTACAGATGATCGCAATCACCATTTTGATCGGTGTAGATGCGAGCACACCGGAAATTTTCACGCAGCTTGGAATCGTATTGATCTATGCCTCGGCAGTATTCAGTCTTTGGTCAATGATCAGTTATCTGCGTGCAGCATTGCCCACCTTGATGATGAAATGACAAGCACTTTTGACGCGGATTCAGCGGTGGAAGTCGAGTAAATTCAGTACAAAAAATCCACGCCTAATTGCTTGACATAGTTTGTTATGGCATTAGAATAGGCGCCTCTTTACGGCCTCTGGGCTTACCAGCAATGCGTAAGACGGCATCCAGAAGTACGAAAGAGTCCGGTTGAAAATCACGCAACACCAGCCGGAATGACAGAAATAAAGCGGGAATAGCTCAGTTGGTAGAGCACGACCTTGCCAAGGTCGGGGTCGCGAGTTCGAGTCTCGTTTCCCGCTCCAATTTCTAGTCATGATTATCTATCTTCAGGCCAATTTGACAGCGTACCCCTACGTCGGCCAGTCTAGCAGTTAGGTAAGTTTGTAGGACTTTTGGCTGGGTGGCAGAGTGGTCATGCAGCGGACTGCAACTCCGCGTACGCCGGTTCGATTCCGACCCCAGCCTCCATTAGTAAAATCCCCGATCAGCGCATTGCCGGCATTCATCCGGTTCCGTAAAGTAATATCGCAAAGCCTCCGCACGTCCAGCCCGGGTGGCGAAATTGGTAGACGCAAGAGACTTAAAATCTCTCGACCACTGGTCGTACCGGTTCGATTCCGGTTCCGGGCACCATTCAGATTCTCGCTTATTCGAACCAGCCTGTTGAATTGTCGGAAAATGACAGCAAGGCAAAAGGCGTCGTGAAATATTGCACAATGCAAATTGATGACTACGCAGACGCGCTTGTGCTCTGGCAGGGTGCCGAAA
This sequence comes from uncultured Gammaproteobacteria bacterium, assembly GCA_903876785.1. GTDB lineage: Bacteria > Pseudomonadota > Gammaproteobacteria > Pseudomonadales > Pseudohongiellaceae > UBA5078. The sequence continues at coordinate 9,628 of CAIRBI010000086.1, read as the reverse complement.
GCGTGCAACTGCGTGAAGCCGATTCTCTCGAAGCGTTGCTCGCTATCTGGCGCACAATCCCGGCTTGAGTTTCATTGCAGAAAGCGGCGGCAAATGGTCGGCACAATCATGGCTGGCCACGATGGGCGCCGCGGTTATATTCGACATCTGGCCGTGCAGACTGAGTGTCGCAATGCGGGCATTGGCAGTGAGTTACTGCGCCGTTGTCTTGTTGCTCTCAAGCAGGTTGGCATAAACAAGTCGCACGTTCATGTCCTCCGCGATAATAATATCGCCAGAGAGTTCTGGCTCGCGCGAGGCTGGAAAATGCGTGAAGACATTGCAGTATTTTCATTTGTGAACGATGGTGATGATAATGCGTGAGATGCAAACCCTTGTTGGCAGTTGTCACTGCGGGAATACCTGTGCGCGCGACTGTTGGTAAAGGCATGCCGTGATTTTAACCAGCAACTGGAAGTCACTGCCTTCAGGCCGCAATCGTAATACCTCGCGGCCGTGTTTTATCAGCCGAACGTACCGTAATCTCTACTCGCTGATCCAGTGACACAAGTGCCTGCATCAAGCGTTCGAGTGAAATATTTTGCAGTTTGAAGTGGCGAATCTGAGAGACCTTGGGCTGAGTCATGCCTGTGATGGTCGCCACTTCTGTTTGATTCAAGCCACGTGCCTCAATCAGATCATTGAATTTCACTGCCAGGATGGTTTTGGCAGACAGTTCCTCGGCGTCGTCGAATCCTAGATCGCTCAGTACATTGTCAGTGCCGATAGGGTCAGTTCTTGAGGCCATTTTCATTCCCTGCCGCGCTTGTGACGGGCGAGCACCGATTTCAATCGAGATTCAATCAAGGCGATATCAAGTTGCGGTGTGCTGATTCCTGATTTGGATTTCTTCTGGAATGCATGCAGATCGTGTACTGCATCGCCAATCTGTATCGCATATATCGCTCTGAATGTGTCGCCTCGATAGTCTTCAATCAGTTCGAATATGCCCGGAGTAAGTCCTTTCCAGGGTTTCGCCGAACGCGGTGTTTGACCCAATTGCACGACAAAAAGCGCGACGCCCATGTCCTTTTGTACCGATTCTGGGAACGCCCCGAAGTCTTTCTTTGATGACCCCTCCCAGAACAGCAACTTCCGTTGTTTCGTCTCCATGAATATACCTGTTCGAGTATAAATGGCAAGTTATACGTTATCCTGCCTGGAGTATAGACGTGCCGGGAAATCGGCGCCGCCTCAGGCCATTGACGGCAGACTATGCCAGTTCGTCCGGATTCAGATCGCCTAGGCTGACACGCGCTGCCTAAATGCCTATCATGGCACAATGAACCAATCTTGCTGCGTCCGCGGGATCCTATCGTGTCAATAGAAATCTGGGAATTGCTGAGTTACATCGTGACAGTCGTCGGCTTGCCGCTGGCGATTCTGGTGTTCCTGTTCGAGCAGCACAAGGAGCGTGAGAACGAGGAGGAAGAGGTCTACCAGCTGCTCTCGGACAACTATCAGGATTTCCTGAAGGTCGCGCTGGAAAATCCGGATCTGCGTTTGTTTTCCATCGAGGTGACCTCTCTGAGTGAAGAGCAGCGCGAGCGCCAGCTCATCATCTTCGCGATGCTGTGTTCGTTGTTCGAGCGGGCCTTCCTGCTCTTGTACGAGGACGACATGGCGCCTAAGCAGGCGCGGCGCTGGAATTCCTGGGAAGACTATATTCTGGAGTGGTGTCAGAAGCCCAACTTCCGTGAGAGTCTGCCCAAGCTGCTGCGTGGTGAGGACCCCGGTTTTGTGCGCTACGTGCAGGAGTTGATCCGCTCCGGCAAGACCCAGATCTGAGCATTACCAATCACGCAAAATCAGATGTGTATCAGGAGGCTGTTCATGACACATGCAACTCGATTTCTGACCCTGTGCGGGCTCTCGCTGCTGGCTTGCGCGTCCGCATGGCCGCAGGCGTCGATGAAGACGCAAAGCGTCAAGGACATCATGACGACGGTCATCGCGCCCGCCACCACCGCGCTGTGGGGCGCCTCGAATGTGCAGACGGATGCGCAGTGGCAGGCGCTGGAGCAGGCGGCGCAGTTGGTGATCGAGGCTGGCACACAGATCGCCGACGGTGCGGGCAGCCACGACGCGGTAGCCGTCAATGCAGACTGGCAGGAATATGCGGACGAGATGATCGCGGCTGGCCGCAGTACGCTCGCGGCGATTCAGAAGCGCGACGAGGAGGCGCTCTTCAATGCTGGCAATGACCAGCTTTATCCGCCCTGTGAGGGTTGTCACGCTCAGTATCTGCCGAAGTGACTAGCGGCCATGGGTAATCGCGGGCAGGCCCGCTCCCACAGGGGTCAGTCGGCGACGGCGTGGGCGATTTCAGGTGTTTTCTGGTGGTTCGCCGGAGGTGCTTTCTTCAGCATCAGTACCATCGGAGCCGCAAATATAACCACCCAGAACATCAACTTGAAGTCGTTCAGATAGGCGATGGTCGCCGCCTGGCGCGTGATCTCGGCATCCAGCATCAACAGTATCCCGCTGGCATTGCTGACCACATCCTGCGGTAGCTGCTGCAGGCTGATTCCCAAAGTGGTTGCAGTGACATTCTCTGTAAGATAGGCGTGATTGGTCGACATATGGCGGCTCAACAGCGCCATCACCATCGAAATCCCCACGCTGCTGCCCATGTTGCGCGAAAGACTGAACACGCTGGCGCCCTCGGCACGATATTTTGGCGCCAGAGTGGCATACGCCACGGTGCTCAGTGGTACGAATATGAACCCGAGTCCGAAGCCTTGCAACATCCCTGTCCAGATCAACGTAAAGGCCTGCACTGAGGTGTTGAAATAGGTCATCGCATTCAGGGAGAGGGCTGTGCAGCTCAGACCTATCAGCAGCAGGATGCGCGCATCGAGTCGGTTCGCCAAGCTTCCTACCATCACCATCGCCAGCATGGTGCCTATGCCGCGCGGTGCCATCAACAGACCGACATCCAGCACCGGATAGCCGACCAGGGTCTGTAGGAAGGGGGGCAGCAGCGCCATGGTCGCCAGCAACAGGATGCCGATGAAGAAGATGAACACCAGGCTCGTCATCAGGTTACGGTCCTTGAAGATCTCCGGCGACAGGAACGGGTGCGGCGTGCGCAGCGTATGAATGATGTACATCCACAGTGCAGAACCTGCCAAGGCTGCGTAAAGAAGTATTTCGCGGGAGTCGAACCAGCCCTTGCCCTCGCCGCGATCCATCAGCATCTGCAGTGCGCCGATCATCAGTGCCAGCATGGTGAAGCCGAATTTGTCGAAGGGGCGGTCGGAGCGCTCCGAATCCGGCATGAACAGCAGCATGGCGATGAACGCGATGATGCCGAGCGGCAAATTGATGTAGAACACCCAGCGCCAGTTATACGATTCGGTCAGCCAGCCGCCGAGTGTCGGGCCCAGGATGGGGCCGATCATCACGCCCATGCCCCACATCGCCATGGCCTTGGCGTGTTTCTCCTTGGGATTGATGTCCAGCATCGTAGCCTGCGCCATCGGCACCAGCGCAGCGCCACAGCAGCCTTGCAGTACCCGGAACAACACCATCTGCTCGATTGAAGTCGCCATGCCGCAGAGCACCGATGCCAGCGTGAAACCGCCGACGGTGAACAGGAACAGGTTCTTGCGGCCGAAGCGGCCCATCAGCCACGCCGTGGGCAGGGTCATGATGGCGGAGGCCACGATGTAGGAGGTCAGGATCCAGGTGATCTGGTCCTGAGTGGCCGAAAGGCTGCCCTGCATATGCGGCAGGGCCACGTTGGCAATCGTGGTATCCAGCACCTGCATGATGGTGGCCAGCATGATGGCAAAAGTAATCAGGCCACGAAAGCGGACTTCCTTCGCAGGGGCATGCTCCGCCTGCGAAGGCTGGGAGTCGGGTGTTCGCGGCGCGTCGTCTGCCGAGGTGGTTGAGGCTGTTGACATGACGGTTATGCAGGCCTCAGTTCTGGGCGACCCAGGGCAGGGTGCGGGAACGGCCGGTGTCGATGTTGACCACTGCGCTCATGCCGGCGGACAGAGGCAGCTCGCCATCATAGTCTTCCAGCGTGATGTTGACCTTGATGCGCTGCACGACCTTGATCCAGTTGCCGGAGCTGTTCTGGGCTGGCAGCAGCGAGAACTCTGCGCCGGTGGCGGGGGTAATGCCATCAACCTGCGCCTGCCATTCCTGATCGGGGTAGGTGTCGATGGTGACGCTTACTGGCTGGCCGGGGCGCACCCAGGTCAGGTCGGTTTCCTTGAAGTTCGCTTCCAGCCAGATATGGCTGTCATCGACCAGACTGAAGAGCTGGGCACCGGCCATGACGTATTCGCCTTCGTGCACCGACACATTGGCGGCGATACCGTCCACCGGGGCGCGAATCTCCAGCTTGCTGATGTCCAGGTGAATCTTGTCCAGCTCGGCCACCGCCTGGAGGAAGCGCGGGTGCTGCTCGGTAGACATGGATGGATCGATGAGGCGGGCCTTGGCGACCTGCAATTCCTGCTGCCGCGCCTCCAACTCGTTCGCTGCGCTGTGCCAGGCGTACTCGGCCTGATCAAACTGGGCGGCGGGAATTGAGCGCGTCTCCACCAGGTGACGGATGCGCTCCATCTCTTTGCGGCGAAACTCCACGTCGTCCTCAGCCTTGCTGATGTCCAGCTGACTGTTGAGGATGTCGGCCTTCTCGCCCTCGATGCTGGCGCGAACGGTGGCGAGGTTGGCTTCGGCCTTGGCCAGCGCGATACGGTAGGGTTCGTTGTCGATGCGGAACAGCAACTGATCCTTGCTGACGCGGTCGTTGTCGCGGGGAATGACCTCGATCACGCGCCCGGCGATCTCGCTGCTGATGGCAATGATGTCGTGTTTGACGTAGGCGTTGTCGGTGCTGACGTAGCGGCCGCCCTGCAGATAAAAATACAGCGACACGCCGGCGATCAATGCCGGAACCAGAAGCAGCAGTAACACGTGTCTAATAATGGCTAAGGCTTTCATGCTGTCATTGTCCTCATGACGTGAGTCTTCAAACTATCGTTGGGTCGGCTTCTTCGTTGCTGGTCGATGACGCGCACTGCCGGTCCGCGTCGCACAGATTGCCGCGAATCCGCAGCAGCACTGCCATGAATATTTCTTCCTCTGCGGGACTGATGCCAGTCATTGCCTGCCTGCGTACTTTCTGTCCGAGTTTGCTCAGCGAGGCGATCACCGTCCTCGCTTTCGGGTTGAGGAATACGCGCTTGGCGCGACGATCGTCAGGATCATCGCGACGTTCGATCCAGGCCTCTACCTCCAGGCGATCCAAATGGCGTGCCAATGTAATGGGGGTAATGTCCATCAGGTGGGCCAGCGTCTTCTGCTGCACACCATCCTTGCGGTGCAGGTAGGCGAGCACCGACCATTGCGCGCGCGTCAACCCGATGTCCTGAGACTGGCGATCGAAGCTCCAGCGCAGCAGACGGGCGACATCGTGGATGGCGAAGCCGAGACTCTTGTCAAAGTTGGTATTCATGATGAAGCACATTATAAGCTTGCTTACTATATTCGGACAAGCGCTGGTTTGACGTTGTCGCCCCGAGGGCGATCATTGGTGGGGTTGCTTACATCGCCGACGATATAAATACGCTATGCTTCTGGTATCCCTGTCATATGGCAAGAGAGTTGCTAAGCATTGAGAGAGACCAATGGAGGTTCGCATGATCTGTGACATTTTGATTATCGGCGGTGATGGAGATCTGGCGTTCCGCAAGCTCTACCCGGCTCTTTACCACCTTGATCTTGATCAGTGCCTGCCTCCCTGCCAGCGCGTAATCAGCGTCTCCCGCAGCGTTGCTTCCGGAGAGGATTTTGCTGAAAAGGTGCGCAACAAATTCGTCAAATACACCGGCGGTGCGACTCTGGACGAAAAAGTCTGGTCCCGTTTCGCCGCGCGGCTGCAGCATGTGGCACTCAATGCGACGAACGAGGCCGAGCTGGCGCAGCTGCGCAATCAGGTGTTTACTGATCCCGACCGCGACCTGATTGTGTACCTGGCCACTCCGCCAGCGATTTTCGCGTCCATCTGTCAGTCGCTGTGGGCCGTTGGACTGGTGCGCGACAACATGCGCATCGTCATCGAGAAGCCGCTGGGCAAGGATCGTGAAACCTTCCTGCAGATCAACACCAGCCTCGCCTCGCACTTCAAAGAAGAACAGATCTACCGGATCGACCACTACCTGGGCAAGGAAACGGTGCAGAATCTGTTGGCCATGCGCTTTGCCAATGCACTGTTCGAGCCGCTGTGGAACGGCAACTACATCGACCATGTGCAGATTACGGCAGCGGAGACAGTCGGCGCCGAAGGGCGCTGGCAGTTCTATGACGAAGCGGGCGCGCTGCGTGACATGGTGCAGAATCATTTGTTGCAGCTCTTGTGTCTGGTGGCCATGGAGCCGCCAGCCTCACTGGAGCCTAACGCCGTGCACGATGAAAAACTGAAAGTGTTGCGTTGCCTCGCGCCCCTGACCGGCCGCGCAGTGCAGGAGCATACCGTGCGCGGCCAGTACGTCGCGGGCACCAGTAATGGGCAGGCGGTGCCAGGTTATACCCAGGAAGAGGGCGCCCGCGTTGGAAGTACGACGGAGACCTTCGTTGCCATCAAGGCCGAGATCAAGAACTGGCGCTGGGCCGGTGTGCCGTTTTATCTGCGTACAGGCAAACGCATGCAGAAACGCTTCTCGGAAATTGTGGTGCAGTTCAACGAGGTGCCGCATGCCCTCTTTTCCGAACAGATGCGTTCCGGCACAGCTAACCGCCTGGTGATTCGTCTGCAGCCCGAGGAGGGGATACGCCTGCATCTGCTCAATAAAGTGCCGGGGCTCGACGATGCCATGCCTCTGGAAATGGTCTCCCTCAACTTGTCTTTGTCGGATGTCTTTACCCAACGCCGTGTGCCGGATGCCTACGAACGCCTGCTGCTGGATGTGATGCGCGGGAACTCCACGTTGTTCATGCGCGCGGATCAGGTCGAAGCCGCCTGGCAATGGATCGATGGAATCTCCGCCGGGTGGCAAACCGGGAAGCAGCGGCCTGTGCCATACGTGGCAGGCAACTGGGGTCCTTCCGAGAGCATTGCCTTGATTGCCAGAGACGGCCGCAGCTGGCAGGAATAAGGCGGGAGTAGAGCATGAGCTGGACGCTGCATACTTTTGAGGACAATCAGACGCTGGTGCCGCAACTGTCAGCGAGCATTGCGGAAACGTTGGCGGAGGCGATCAGACTGCGGGGCCGGGCGTCGCTCGCTGTGTCTGGCGGCGGGACGCCCCGCACATTGTTTGATGCGTTGTCGGTAATCGACATTTCCTGGTCCAACGTAGTGATCACCTTGGTAGACGAGCGCTGGGTGGATGACAACGACCCGGCGTCCAATGCCTTGCTGGTGCGCCGACACTTACTGCGCTCACACGCCGCCGGCGCGCAGTTCCTCGGTCTGAAGAATGCCGATCGCGATCCCGCGCTGGCCGTCGCTGCCGTGGACAAACAACTGCACGAGCAACTGCTGCCGCTGGATCTCGCCGTGCTTGGCATGGGGGAGGATGGCCATACGGCGTCCTTCTTCAAGGACGCCGAGGGGCTTGAGGTTGCGCTTGCACCGGGCACCCAGACAGCTTGCTGTGCCGTGCGCCCGCCGCGTGCGCCGCACGCGCGCATGACCCTGACACTGAATACCCTGCTGGCCTCGCGGCGGCTGCTTCTGCATGTGGTCGGCGTCAGCAAGCTGGGTGTCCTGCAGGAAGCCATGCAGCCCGGGCCGAGCAATCTGCTTCCGGTGCGTGCTGTGCTGCACCAGCTGCAGCCACCCCTGGAAATCTATTACGCCACGCGTGAGTAGGAGAGAACCATGCAGCATGTCCTTCACCCGGTCATCGAGAGTGTGACCAGTGCCATCGTCGCGCGCAGCCTGGATTCGCGGCGGCGTTATCTGTTGCGCATGCAGCGTACTCGTGAACTGTTGCCTCCCAGGCGCACGTTGTCGTGTGGCAATCTGGCCCATGGTTTTGCGGCCTGCGGGGTTCAGGACAAGCAGACGATTCGCCTGATGCAGAGCGCCAATATCGGTATCATCACCGCCTTCAACGACATGCTGTCCGCTCATCAACCTCTCGAATTCTATCCCGACTTTATCAAGGCGGTGGCGCGCGAAGTGGGCTCCAGCGCACAGGTGGCGGGCGGCGTGCCAGCCATGTGTGACGGGGTGACGCAGGGCCAGCCGGGCATGGAGCTGAGCCTTTTCAGCCGCGACGTGATCGCCATGGCAACCGCTGTAAGTCTCAGTCACAACCTCTTCGATGGAGTGCTGTGTCTGGGCGTGTGCGACAAGATTGTCCCCGGCATGCTGATCGGGGCACTGCAGTTTGGTCATCTTCCGGCTGGCTTCATTCCGGCCGGGCCGATGCCTGCGGGCATTCCGAATAAAGACAAGGCCATGGTGCGGCAGCGCTACAGTCAGGGGCTGGCGAGCAAGGAAGAGTTGCTGGCGGCAGAGGCGGCGTCCTATCACAGTCCCGGCACTTGCAATTTCTACGGCACCGCCAACAGCAATCAGGTGTTGATGGAGATGCTGGGCGTGCAACTGCCGGGTGCCTCTTTCATCAACCCTGATCATCCGCTGCGCGCGGCGTTGACCCGCGAAACTGTGCTGCGCGTCATTGCGGCCGCCGATGTGCACGGGGCGCATGTGCCGCTCTCGGCTATGGTGACTGAACAAAGTCTGGTCAATGCGCTGGTGGGACTGCTGGCCACCGGGGGCTCCACGAATCATACGCTGCACCTGGTTGCCATCGCGCACGCTGCCGGTATCCAGCTGACCTGGCAGGACTTCGACGCCTTGTCGCAGGTGACGCCATTGCTGGTGCGTGTTTATCCCAACGGCGAGGCCGATGTGAACGCCTTTCAGGAGGCCGGCGGCATGGCATTTCTGGTGCGCGAGCTGCGCTCTGCCGGGCTGCTCAATGAAGACGTGCAGACGCTCATGGGCAAGGGGCTCGACGCCATGGTCTATGCACCCGTGCTCAATGCCGATGGCAAACTGCTGTGGCAACGGCACACAGCGCCATCGACGCGCAGTGACGTGCTGCGCCCGGCCACGACTCCCTTCGATCACCACGGTGGGTTGCGGGTGATCCATGGCAATCTCGGCGAGGGCATTATCAAGACTTCGGCGGTCAAGGAGCAGCATCGGCGCGTGCAGGCTCCCTGCGTGATCTTTGACGATCAGGATGCGTTGGCAGCGGCATTGCAGCGCGGCGAGTTGCAGCGTGACTTCATCGCCGTGGTACGTTTTCAGGGGCCGAAAGCCAATGGCATGCCGGAGCTGCATCAGCTGACGCCGCCTCTCGGCGCCCTGCAGGATCAGGGTTTCAAGGTGGCACTGGTGACAGACGGGCGCATGTCCGGCGCGTCGGGCAAGGTGCCGGCCGCCATCCATATGAGCCCGGAGGCGCTGGACGGCGGGCCGCTGGCGCTGTTGAGGAATGGTGACGTCCTCAGCCTGGATGCCGACACTGGTACACTGGAGGTGCTGGTGAGCGCCGAGGAGCTGGCGTCGAGGACACCGCAGATGCCCGTGCTCAGCGAAGAGGAAGCG
>CAIRBI010000085.1 GCA_903876785.1 uncultured Gammaproteobacteria bacterium | reverse complement strand
CTGTATTTTTACTCTGACCCCAAATTTTACTGACCCCAAATTTTACTCTGACCCCAAATTTTTGGCGCTGAAACCCCTGCAAGTCTGAGGAGGGATGCTGTGTGATGTTAAAGCGCCAATCTACTTCCGCAACGCCTGCGCCTTCAAAGTATTCTGCAACAACGAAGCCCTAGTCATCGGCCCCACGCCACCCGGCACCGGCGTGATAAACGAACACTTATCCTTCACCGACTCAAAATGCACATCCCCCACCAGCCTGAAGCCAGAAGGACGACTCGCATCCGCCACGCGTGTGATGCCCACATCCACCACTACCGCGCCATCCTTCACCATATCAGCCGTCACAAAATCCGGCTTGCCGATGGCGACGATCAGGATGTCCGCGCTGCGGCAGATCTCGGCCATGTTCGGCGTGCGGCTGTGGACCAGTGTGACCGTAGCGTTGCCGGGATTGCTGTTGCGGGACATCAGGATGGACATGGGCGTGCCGACAATGTTGCTGCGGCCGACGACGACGCAGTGTTTGCCGACGGTGTCGATCTTGTAGCGGCGCAGCAGTTCCATAATGCCGTTGGGAGTTGCGGAGACGAAGGTCGACATGCCGAGGCACATGCGTCCCACGCTGGCGGGGGAGAAGCCGTCTACGTCCTTGGCAGGAGAGATGGCCAGGGTCACTTTGTCTTCGTCGATGTGTTTGGGGAGCGGGACCTGCACGATGAAGCCGTCGATGGCGTCGTCGTTGTTGAGTTCTTCGATGCGGCGGAGCAGTTCTGCTTCGCTGATTTCGGCGGGCAGGCGGATGAGGGTGGACTCGAAGCCCACCTGCTTGCAGTCGAGCACTTTGTTGTTGACGTAAGTTTCGCTGGCGCCGTCATTGCCGACGAGTATCGCGGCGAGGTGGGGGGCTCTGCCGCCACGCGCTCTGATCTCGCGGACCTGTGCGGCGATTTCTGTCTTGATCTGTTCCGAAGTCAATTTGCCATCGAGTAATTGCATGCTGTGTCCTGCCTTTTGCTAAGTTGAATTCGTTACCACTTGCCCGTGTTGGCCATGCTCAGCCACGGCTCCTGCGGTGGCAGTGGCGCGCCTTCCTGCAACAGTTCTATGGAGATGTTGTCCGGGGAGCGGATGAAGGCCATGCGGCCGTCGCGGGGTGGGCGGTTGATGGTCACGCCGTGTTGTTGCAGATGTGCGCAGAGGGCGTAGATGTCTTTAACGCTGTAGGCCAGATGACCGAAGTTACGACCTTCGCCGTAGACCTCCGGGTCCCAGTTCCAGGTCAGTTCGATCTGCGCGTCGTCGTCGCCGGGTGCGGCGAGAAATACCAGGGTGAAACGACCCTGTTCACTTTCCCGGCGCTGCAATTCGCGCAGGCCCAGCTTGTTGCAATAAAAATCCAGCGATGCTTCGAGATTGGTGACTCGTACCATGGTGTGCAGATATTTCATTGCGCGTCTTCCTGATCGGTTAGGGCGTGAGCGTTCTGTTGATGGTGATGGGCATGAATTCTCCGGCATGGCTCCAGTCGCCATCGATGCGGACAGGCTTGCCGTCGGGCGCGCGGTCCGGATGGATGGTGCCGAAGTATTCGCCCTGGATTCTGGGGATGAAGATGCGGATGTCATTGCCGGTGATGGTGACCGACTCGGCGCTGACGGCCATGATGGCTTCGGTGGGGCTGTCGAAGACGGCCTTGAGTGTGCCGGCTTCTTCGGTGAGCGTGAAGATGATCTCGCGGTCACCGCCGATGTTGATGTTGAAGGTGCCACGCCACTCGCCGGCCAGCGAGAGTTCCTGCGCATTGGCGCCGGAATTGAAATAGCTGGAGAAGGTGCCCGTGAGCATCACTGCCAGCACGATGAGCATCAGGATGATGTGGATGAACTTCTGCGTCTTCTTTTCCATAGTCGGTCTCTTTTTTTTATCGAAAGTCAGAGCCATGCTCTAGTAGTCTGGGAATGCGGCGTATTATACGGCCATGCGCCCTGTCGGGCACGGAAAAAATCTGGACACAGAGATATGCAAACAGTGATCAATATTCTGGCCAACCAGCTGGATGCTACCCAGAACGAGGTCTTCGAGACGCTGGCGCGTGGGCGTGACGTTGTCATCGAGCGCATCGTGTCGCAAGGGCAGCGTTCTGCCGAGGGCTTCTGGTACGAGCAGGAGCGTGAGGAGTTCGTGATGGTGGTGACGGGCCGGGCGACTCTGCGGCGCGAGGTGGAAGGCCGGGTCGAGAGCATTGACCTCGGGCCGGGGGATTGCCTGACCATTCCGGCTCTGCAGCGTCACCGCGTGGAGTGGACCGATCCGCAGAGGCCGACGGTGTGGCTGGCGATTCACTACCCGCCGTGTCGCTGAAGTAAAAAAAAGCGGACGTTGCCCGGGAGAACAACGACCGCAGGTGGCAAGCGTTTAATCCTTCTGTGGCATCACTTCTTGGTGTAGGTGTACGTGATGTCGTAGTTCTGGGTCATCGTGAAGCCGCTCTGGTTGATGACGCCGTTGAACTTGATGTTGAAGACGGTCTGTGTGCTGCTGGAGGAGATCAGCGTCACTGCGATGGTGCCGGTGATGCCGGCAGTCTTGTACTGATCCTCCACTGCTTTTTTGACGGAGTCGACATCACTGCCCGAAACCATCGGCACGTTGTCGAGGGTAATGGCGCCGATATCGACGTTGATGCCGGAGGTTCCTACGCGGCCAGTGACCACCAGTCTGGCATCGCCGGACGGAATCGCGGGAATGCTCACTTGCATCTTGGTCAGTTCAGACAGGATGGTTTCCAGCGGCCCCTGCTTGATGGGCGTATTGCCGAAGGCGCCGCCCATCACATAGACCTCGCCGTTGTTGATCGCCAGATAAATGCCTGTGCCCTGATAGAAACGGTAGGTGTAGTCGCCGTTCTTCTGCGTGGTGGAGGCGCCTGTACCCGGGAAATACTGCGCGAGCTTCTGTTGGGCCTGCGTGAATACCTGTTCGATCTTGGCGGGATCTACTACTGGTGCTGCTGGAGTCACTGGCGTCCCTGAGCAGGAGGTGGCGGTGCTGATCTTGCTGCCTGTCATCTGGCCGACAAAGGCGCTGCCAGACATCACGTTGATCTCGTGAAAATTGCCATTCAGATTTACCACCGCCAGGCTGATGCCGGACTTGGTCTCGGACCAGAACGTCTCCAGCGTATTGCCGGCTTTCTGGAAGGGGTTGGTCAGGTTGTAGCCCGCGACGCACATCACGCCTCCTGGGGCCAGCACCAGTTGCAGCTTGGTGTTGTTGGCAATCGGGGAGGCGGAGCTGGTGGACTGATAGGTCAGTTGATAGGTTCCCATGAACGAGCTGGGGAGGGTCGCCGGGGTGGTGGTCTGCGCCAGCGTTGTGGTGCTGAACAAGGTGGTGGCGAGCAGCGAGGCGCAGGCCAGCGCAGTGGTTCTCAAATTTTTAATGACAGGCTTCATGAAATATTCACTCCGGGGTGATTCAACTGAGCAATGAAAAAGGACCAGAAATAGCGCTGCAATTTCTGTTCAGAGCCTAGTGGAATGTGCCGGAGGGCAACACCCCCTGATCAGGGGGTGAAATCAGAACAGTATCACTGAACGAATACTCTTGCCCTCGTGCATCAGATCGAACGCCTTGTTGATGTCCTTGAGCGGCATGGTGTGAGTGATGAGCGGGTCGATGCGGATCTTGCCGTTCATGTACCAGTCCACGATCTTCGGCACGTCAGTGCGGCCGCGCGCGCCACCGAAGGCACTGCCGCGCCAGGAGCGCCCGGTCACCAGCTGGAAGGGGCGGGTGGAGATCTCCTGTCCGGCACCTGCGACCCCGATGATGAAGGACTGGCCCCAGCCCTTGTGCGTGCACTCCAGCGCCTGGCGCATGGTCTTCACGTTGCCGATGCACTCGAAACTGTAGTCGACGCCGCCCTTGGTCATGTTGATGATCTCGGCGGTGACGTCGTCTACTTCCAGCGCATTGATGAAATCGGTCATGCCGAATTCGCGCGCCAGTGCCACCTTGGAGGGGTTGATGTCGATGCCGATGATGCGGTCGGCGCCGACCATGCGCGCGCCCTGAATCACGTTGAGCCCGATGCCGCCCAGACCAAATACGGCCACGGTGCTGCCCGGCTCGACCTTGGCCTGAAACACCACGGCGCCGATGCCGGTGGTGACGCCGCAGCCGATGTAGCAGACCTTCTCGAAGGGCGCATCACTGCGGATTTTCGCCACGGCGATCTCCGGCAGCACGGTGAAATTGGAGAAGGTCGAACAGCCCATGTAATGCAGGATAGGTTTACCGTCGAGCGAGAAGCGGCTGCTGCCGTCGGGCATCACACCGCGGCCCTGGGTCGGGCGGATGGCCTGGCAGAGGTTGGTCTTCGGGTGCAGGCAGTATTCGCACTCGCGGCACTCGGGAGTGTAGAGCGGAATCACGGTGTCGCCCACTTTCAGCGATTTCACGCCCGCGCCGACCTCGACGACGACGCCAGCGCCCTCATGGCCGAGAATGGCGGGGAAGGCGCCCTCGGGATCATCACCGGACAGGGTGAAGGCATCGGTATGACAGACGCCGGTGGCCTTGATCTCGATCATGACCTCGCCTGCCTTGGGGCCGTCGAGATCGACCTCGACAACTTCTAACGGTTGGCCAGCGGCAAAGGCGACAGCGGCGCGGGTTTTCATGAGGGATTCCTGAGGCAGATGGGTAAGCCGCGATTGCAATTAGCGCGGTCCGGTGAGGCAAATAGTGATAACATTTCGCCGCATCAAGAACCACAATAAGAACCACGCTCATGAACAAGTCCGAACGTAAGAAATTTGTATTGACCGTATCCTGCCCCGAAGCCAACGGCATTGTCCGGGCTGTCAGTGACTTTCTATTCCAACGCGGCGCCACCATCAGCGATGCGGCTCAGCACCGCGACCCGGTGCTCGACCGTTTCTTCATGCGTGTGGAGTTCGAGGAGGCCGAGGCCGACCTGCCGGGAACCGAGAAGCTCGACGAAGACTTCACCGAGATCGGTTCGCACTTCGCCATGCAGTGGAGCTTTTACGATCTCGCCGTCAAGCCCAGGGTGTTGATGGCTGTCTCCAAACATGGACACTGTCTGAACGACATTCTGCACCGCTGGAGCAGCGGCGTGTTGCCTGCGAATATCGTCGGCGTGGTCTCGAATCACGAAGACCTGCGTGGCATCACTGAATGGTATGGCATCGATTATCACTATCTGCCCGTGAATGAGAGCAACAAAGTCGCCCAAGAGGATGAGGTGCTGCGCATCATCGCCGCCAAGAATGTGGATCTCCTGGCACTGGCGCGGTACATGCAGATTCTGTCGCCAAAAATGTGCGAGGTCATGGCTGGTCGTGCCATCAATATCCACCACTCCTTCCTGCCCGGTTTCAAAGGCGCCAACCCCTATCGCCAGGCTTATATGCGTGGCGTGAAGATCATCGGCGCGACGGCGCATTATGTGACGACGGATCTGGACGAAGGCCCGATCATCGAGCAGGCCGTGGAGAAGATCGACCACAACTTCGACATCGATGAGCTGGTGCAGATCGGGCGTGATGCCGAATGTGCAGCGTTTGCGCGTGCGGTGAAGTGGCACTGTGAACATCGCATCATCGTCAACGGCAACAAGACGGTGGTGTTCAAGTAGCGAAATTCTTCAGCATGCGTGCCAGGTGAATTCCAGTGTGCGACTTCTTCTTCGCAAGCAGGCTGCGCGGTTCGCCCTGAGCGACGAGCCTGCCACCCCCTGCGCCGCCCTCCGGTCCCATGTCGATGACCCAGTCCGCCTCCGCAATTACATCCAGATTGTGTTCTATAACGATGACGCTGTTGCCGGAATCTACCAGTCGGTGCAGAACGCGCAGCAATTTCTCCACATCGGCCATATGCAGGCCGACGGTGGGCTCGTCCAGAATGTAGAGACTGTGCGACGTCGTGTTGCGGCGCAATTGCACTGACGGTTTCGCCTTGGCCAGTTCGGCGACCAGCTTGATACGTTGCGCTTCTCCTCCGCTCAACGTCGGGCTTTGCTGGCCCAGGGTCAGGTAGCCCAGACCAACATCCTGCAGCAGACTGAGCGGATGATGCACAAGTGGCACCGGCGCAAAGAACTCGACGGCTTCATCTATATTCATCGCCAGCACCTCGCCGATGTGCTTGTCCTTGTAGCACACGCCGAGTGTGTCTTCGTTGAAGCGCCAGCCGTGGCAATCTTCACAACTCACGCGCACGTCCGGAAGGAAATTCATCTCGATGCGTCGCATGCCGTTACCGGCGCAGGTCTCGCAGCGGCCGCCGGCGACATTGAAGGAGAAGCGGCCCGGACCATAGCCGCGCAAACGGGCGTCGACGGTGTCGGCGAACAGTTTGCGGATGATGTCGAAAATGCCGATGTAACTGGCCGGGCAGGAGCGTGGGGTCTTGCCGATAGGGGTCTGGTCGACCTGTAACAGGCGGTCCACACTCTCCCAGCCGAGCACTGCCTCGCAACCGTGCCACGCCGCCTGCTTCTTGCGCGAACCTCGGGTCTGCAGCGCCTGCCGCAGGTTATCGAAAAGCACGCCGCGAATCAGGCTGCTCTTGCCGCTGCCGCTGACACCGCTCACCGCCACCAGACGACGCAGCGGAATATCCAGGCTTACCTTGTGCAGGTTGTGCAGCGTTGCTTTCTCGATGCGCAGTGCCGCGCCCGGCCACCGAGCCCGCGCCTCGTCGTTGCGCAGATCGGCGATTGGGTGACGCAACGGGTTGGCGAGGAAGCGCCCGGTCAGAGAACGTTTGTTTTTCTTCAGCTGTGCCAGCGTGCCCTGCGCGACGATCTCGCCGCCACGGCTGCCCGCGCCGGGGCCGACATCGATGAGGTGATCGGCCTCAGCCATGGTCGCGTCATCGTGTTCGACGACGATGACCGTGTTGCCGTGTTGCTGCAGTTCCCGCAGCGTGCTGATGAGCAGGGCGTTGTCGCGTGCATGCAGGCCGATCGTCGGTTCGTCGAGGATGTAACACACTCCCTGCAGGTTCGAGCCGAGTTGCGAGGCGAGCCGGATGCGCTGGGCCTCGCCGCCGCTCAGCGACGGTGCGGCACGGTTCAGGCTCAGGTAGCCGAGGCCCACCTTGTTGAGAAAGCTCAGTCGCGAGCGCAATTCCGGTAGCAGATCGCGGGCGATGGCCGTCTCCTTTTTGTCGAAGTGGAATTTGCCGACCTGCAACTCTGCATCCTGTACCGAAAGCCCGGTGAAGTCCGCGATGGAGCGGCCTTCGAGGCGCACCGCCAGCGCTGTGGGGTTAAGGCGGTGACCGTCGCAGGACGGGCAGCAGATGCGGGCTGGCGGTTGTTCGTCCTTGTCATCGGGTGTCTCCAGCCAGACCTCTTCCTCGCCGGTCTGCTCCTCGGTGAAACTGGGGATGATCTCGCCGGTGCCGAAGCAGGTGGCGCACCACCCATGTTTCGAGTTGTAGGAAAACAGGCGGGGGTCCAGTTCATCGAAACTGTCGCCACAGGAAGGGCAGGCACGGCGGGTGGAGAACAGCATGTCCGCGCTGCGGTCGCCTTGAGCGGCCTTCGCAGGAGCGACAATCAAGAGACCATTGCCGAGTTCGAGAGTCTGGTCGAGCAGTGCCGCCAGCGTCGCTTCATCGCGCGCGCTGACCTTGCAGGAGCCGGTCAGAATCTCGATGTCGTGTTCCTTGTAACGGTCCGGCAGGGTCCAGGGATCACTGGCGACGTAATGGCCGTCGCTGCGCATCTGTGCATAGCCCCGGCTCGTAGCCCAGGCGGCCAGCTCCTTGTAGACGCCCTTGCGGCCGACCACCATCGGGGCCAGCAGATGCACCTGCTGGCCTTTCCAGTCGGTGAGGATGCGCGCGAGGATCATGTCGCGGCTCTGCGGCGCGATGGCCTCGTCACAGCGCGGACAATGCTGGGTGCCGAGCTTCACGAACAACAGGCGCAGGAAGTGATAGATCTCCGTCAGGGTCGCCACGGTGCTCTTGCGGCCGCCACGACTGGTGCGCTGTTCAATGGCCACCGTGGGCGGAATGCCGTGAATCGCATCGACGTCCGGGCGGGTTGCAGGCTGCACGAACTGGCGCGCATAAGCGTTGAGCGATTCCAGATAGCGGCGCTGACCTTCCCCGAAAATGATGTCGAAGGCAAGAGTGCTCTTGCCGCTGCCGCTGACGCCGGTGATGACGGTGAACTTGTTCCACGGAATGCTGACGTCGATGTTCTTGAGATTGTGTTCGCGGGCGTGGTGAATCTGTATGGCCCTGACCGGCGCGACGCTTGGCAGCGCAGTCGCCGCTTCCTGTATCAGTGCGGCAGCCCGGCTACGGGTGTTCAGCAGGCTTTGCTCATATTCGCGCAGGGCTTGCGCCGTGAGGCCTTGGCCGTGCAGCAGGAAGTCCTGCGGGGTGCCTTCTGCTACCAGTGTGCCGCCCTTGTCGCCGCCCTCCGGCCCGATGTCGATCAGCCAGTCTGCGGCGCGGATCACGTCCAGGTTGTGTTCGATGATGAGCAGGGAGTGCCCGGCGTCGAGGAG
>CAIRBI010000084.1 GCA_903876785.1 uncultured Gammaproteobacteria bacterium | reverse complement strand
TCGAAGAACGCGGTGTCGCTCGGCGGTGAATATGTACAACCTTCAACTCTGTTCGGCAATAGCGGTGAGTTCTTTGTCGGTATCGATACTTACTACCGCTCGGAATTCTCATCTAGCCCATCGCCGTCACAATATCTGAACGTCGATGGCTATTCACTGGTGAACGCACGCCTCGGCTTCCGCAGCGACGACAGCTGGTCAGGCTTCCTGTGGTCACGCAACCTGACCGACAAGGACTACTTCGAGCAGCTGCTGCCGGGCGCAGGCAATGCCGGTCACTACGCAGCAGTGCTTGGCGATCCACGCACCTACGGAGCGACTGTGCGCTACAACTTCTGATCTCGCAGTGCGCAACGATTGAGGGGCCTGCTGGCCCCTTTTTTTAAATCGGAAATTCAAGGCGCGGCGATTTGTCACATAGCTGAGGCAGTCAAGCGAGACTACAATACGTTCAATCGATCAACCTTGATGAAGTAGAAGCTCATGGAAAATTACGACGATAAGCAACTCGATCCAGTCATTCAAACTCAATACACATCGTTCCACCACTCAACGAATAGCCAATTGCAAGAACCTGAAGAAAAATTGTCACAGAATGCGCGTCGTGTGGAGGCAGGAATTCTGATCGGCTGGGCATTGCTGATATTCATAGTTCTTTTAAGCGGTGCCGCACTTACTCGTTCCATCGTCAGAGAGTCTGCTTCGCAAGCAGAGAAAATCACAATGGAATTGCCAATAAATAGCAAGGTTCAGCAATTATCATATGGAAAATTGAATATCCAAACTTGACTATCTTCGCCTGCTAATAAGCAGAGCATCAGGCTATTGAAAGAGCTCCCAATGGTACATTGTTGTATCTGCCGCTATGCCGACTCTGGCATGGCGGCTTTTTTTCAGCCTGGTTCATACATCGGCTCGCTTCCGCGCCGCTTCTAACTGACTCAGCCACATACATCCCCCCTGGCTTCGCGTACGGTGAAGGTCGCTCTGCTGCAAGATTACAGCCCTGCCCAACCGACATTGCGACACCCTGTCACAGGTCGGGCAGCTTCTCCCTTTTTGTAGTGGTCAGTCACTGCTATGGTAACAAGGCATGTTGTTACCTGACCTCTGCTCCCTGACCACGACGCAGATGACCATGTCATAAGTATGATGAATTTCTATAAGTTCGGTCAGCAGTCTCTTGATCGGAACTGCACAGAAGCATCGGGACTCTGGCAGATGGACACTCTAGCCTGGCTTCAAGCGGGCCCTTTTTCTGGCCAAGCGGCGCCGTTGACACTTCAATGTCCGGCGAGCAATCCAGGTAGGCATCCACTTCATTCAGCAACCAGTGGCGTCGCACGACCAGAACAGTGCAGGCAATTCCTGTAGTGAACAGCGCCACAATCACAGCCACAGACGCCACCACCAGCAACTCCGCCGCACCGGTGAAATCAGTCTCCGGCCCCGACAGCAGGACCGACCCCAGCGGGATCATGCTGGCACCGAGGCCCAGCACAGGTGCCAGACGGCTTATAGACCTCACTCTCGCCAACTCCTTCATCACTATGCGCAGTAGTGAATCCACTGCCACGGTCGGGTTGCGTCGCACTTCGCGTGACACGACGCAGGAAAAGTCAACCGAGAGTGAGCGCAGGAACATCTCATGAAGAAAACTTGCCAGCGAAAACAGTACGTACACGAACATCAGTACCAAAGGCACGATCACCAACGCCAGCAAATAGTTCAGTACTTCAGACATCAACTGATGGAACAACATCATCACCGCACTCTCCACGATTGAATCCAGATTCTTTAATGCACTCAAGAAAAGTGCTCAGTACTGAAGAGTCTAGACAGAAAATTTACGGAAATCGCGTGACACAGTGTCGCGCGGCATTTTGTCGCACGAGGTGGCAGGAGTGACAGTCATTCTGTAATTAATGGCGGATGTCAGAGTTTCGCTAAAGCAGATTGATGCTGCATTCGATGAGATGTATATCAAAGCTGACCGTTCTTTGATCCCGCTACAGCAACTGATTGGAGCCATGTTGCAACAGTGCTGGGATCAGCCCATCGCATCGCATGTGATGCCTACTCCACAATCGGGTTGCCATGGGCTGGATTCTGCAGGAACAGATCGTCGGTCAGGCTGTTGAGGAAGGCCAGCAGATCAGCAATCTCTTCTTCAGTGAACTCGAAACCCACTATGAAGGCGCTGCGTTTGGGATTGGGAGCGTGCCCCTCATGGCCCGCGCGGCCCTGCCGGGCATAGTGTTCGGTAAGCACCTGCTCCAGAGTGGCAATCGAACCATCGTGCATGTAGGGCGCCGTCAGCGCGATATTGAGCAGTGTGGGCGTGCGGAACTTGCCCTCGTCAGCCGGATCATCAGTGACTTCCCGGATACCGGGATTGGCCATCGGGTAAGCCCCCTGTCCGTCCACATTGTATAACCCGGTGTTGTGGTAACCCAGCTCTTCAAAGGGCAATCGGGAGTGCACCAGATTGTCGGTAAAACTGAGCCCGCCGTGGCAGTGATAGCATTCGTATTTTTCACCGAAAAACAGATCCTCTCCCCGCAACGCCGATTCACTCAACGCACTGCGTTCACCCTCATACTTGAAGCGGTAGTAAGGCGCTCTGAAAGACAACAGGCTGCGCTCGAAACTGGCGATGGCCTTGGTGACGGTATCCAGCGTGATCGCTCCTGATTTTTCGGGAAATGCTTCCTGAAACAGAGATGCATAGCGGGCATCCTCACTCAGACGTGACAACAGCAGGTCTTCCTGACCTTCCATCCCCATCTCAACGGGATGCGAACCGAAGATGGGTACCAGAGCCTGGGTCTCCAGCGAATTCATCAACGGATTCGCCCAGGTCAGCGATGGCAGGTAGGCGATATTGACGAGAGCCATGGCACTGCGGGCACCTCGCACGCCGTTGATGCCGAGTGAGGTGGCGTTGCCATCCGCGAAACCTTTTTCCTGTATATGGCACGTGCCGCAAGACATGGAATTGTCCAGCGACAGACGCGTGTCGTAGAAGAGCTGGCGACCAAGATTGACCTTCGCTTCGGTCATCGGGTTATCCGCAGGAACTCTGGGTGGAGGTACCCACGCAGGAAGTTGCCAGGCATACGGCACTGGTTCGACGACTGATTCAGCGACAGGCTCGGCGGCGATACTGTTCTGCAGCATCGCCGCCTGCAAAGCAAGCGCCAACAGTGGCAGTCCGACGCGACTCATCTTGCGTGGAAAAACTGCTGGGCCAGAGGAGACGCCTCACCCACGGCGAAACCGAAGGCGCGCAAGACTTCGCGACACTCCGGGTCACGCAGGCCCGACATGCAGCCTGGCGCGGTTTCCGGGGTATTCACATCCACGTTGGTATTGGTCAACACCTTGCCGATGTCAGTCACAACAACACCATTTGCGAGATCGAAGTTGTCGAGGCGCACAGTTACAAGATTCGGGTTGGCACAGGCAGCCTCGGGAGCCGTGGTGCGCGAGGCTGCAGCACAGCCGGTGCTACCCAGGTGTACGCTGAAGCCAACCGCTTCCTCTTCGTCTCCTTCAGCGGGGGCATTGGTGCGTGGCATGCCACCTGGCATTGCCATGGGAGCAGGGGTGGCGGCGCGCTTGAGGTCTTCTTCCGTGATCGGCCGTCCAGAGGTACCCATGTCCACTTTCAGAAAGCGGTGCCCCCCCTGCCAGTTCCAGAACATGGAACTGAGACTCAAGGGTGAAGGCGCCAGCACCACGTCGGCATGGTTCAGCTCGAATGGTACGCCCAGTGTGAATTGCACCCCGGTATATTGGCCTGAAGGAACCGTTCCCTTGATGACATCGTTCAACGCGCGATTGCCATTGATGCAGGGGCCAGTGCCATTCTCGAAGTCCAGCAAGGCCACATTCGCGTGTTGCCACATCCCATCCTGGATCAACTCCACGGGGACGGCATCGCCATCAGCCTTGAGGAGTGCAACGGAAGAAATGAAGAAGCGGTAGTCGCCGGGTATCGCTGTAGACCCTGTCGTGCCTACGGGAGAATATTGTTGACCACAACTGAACGGTTCGCCGTTGACTTCAGCGGCAAAGCGCAGAGATACCTCGTCAGCATGAACGCTGGCAGACAGAGCGGCAAGAACAAGAACGATACCGCTATAAATCGGATGTTTGATGGTGTACATGGACAAAGCGCCTCGGAAAAGGATACGCCATCATTTTTGTTCTCTGGATACAGGATGTCCATGCGGCATGATGCCGCATGGACATCGGAATCAGGCGGTAAAGTGGAGTGAGCGAACGGAAGGCGCCCGGGTTATAGAGTCTGCCAGGTCACATTTTCGGGGGGCGAGAACCTTAAGGAATCCCTGGAAAATTCTTCAAATTTTTTGATCACGAAAATTCATAACTGTGTGGAATTATTTGCGGTGGATCGCTGGCCGCTGAACGAAAAGCTGACGCTGGTGCACGGACTGCGCAGCGTGAATACAGAAAGGGACGTGCGGAACCTCGACGTGCGCAGCAATACTGTGCGCAAGCCCGTGGCCGACCACGACAGCATCAACCCCGACGCCAGTGTGATCTACCAGCTGAATGATCAAATCAACCTGTTCGGAAAATTTGTCCGTCTCTACGAAGCTCCTACCAACTATGAACTCGAGGATGATCTGCGTGGCAACAATGCCACGCTGGATGCCACGCACGGCAATGTGGTGGAAATCGGTTCACGCAGGCAGCAACGTCTCACCGACAGCCACTCGTGGAACTGGGACATTTCCCTGTATTACGCGGCGCTTGAGGACGAGATTCTCTCCCAGGACGATCCTATGGCACCTGGCACCAGTCTCTCGATCAATGTCGATGACACCATTCACGCGGGGCTCGAAGCTCTGGTAGGCAACACGCTGGCACTGCGCCGTACCACTCCATCCGCGGCGAGACACACCAGAAATTTCGTTGTCGATATGCGTATTGGTACTCATGGGAGCTCTTGTGCGCATCAAGGCGCGAAGTGGTTCTGGACTATCTGTCCGCCCGCAATTACCAGCGCAGGATACACTCGGTGCTTGAGATTTGCCGCAACATCTGCGGGCACGGCGATCAGGTCTGCACTCGCAACTGCCTGCAAATTGCCCAGCAGAGGAATGCCAATTTGTGCTCCAGTGCGGGACGTGGCAGCCTGAAGAACATCGTCGTCAGACAAGGGCGAGCAACGCACATGAGCACACTCATCGATGCATGTCTCCAGCGCCAGGCACAGCAGGATGCAGGTCAAACCCAGCACAATCGACCTGCCGCCCAAACCATACCTGCGCCAGCCGGGTAATTGAACAAACTCACTCTCTAACATTGGAGATTCCAGGTCTGCGCGCCATCACCAGTTCCAAAACAAGGACTGTAGTGGTCAAGTTAAACTGGCCACAGATTTCTGGGCATTCCAATAATTCTGTTCTGCCATCACAGGCGTCATACCCTCGTTATGAACGTGCGGCCTGAACCTGCTGTAGTACCCGAGTATGTAGTCAGTGATTCTGCTC